>JAHZIU010000423.1 GCA_022601315.1 Betaproteobacteria bacterium | reverse complement strand
CCATATTATTCCTTTGTATCATGCTCATAGACACGGCGGAGATAGCTGGTCTGAGTCGTTACGTACAAAGTTCGCAAACGATTATGAAAATCTTCTGGTGGTTGATGATGCAACCAATCAATCAAAATCTGACCGAGCGCCGCATGAGTGGCTACCGCCTCAAGAAAATTACTGGTGTGAGTATGGGAAGCGTTGGGAATGGGTTAAGGATAAATACGGACTACGTTATACTCATGAAGAACTGATGACATTAAGTCGACTTGCTGATACTTGCATCTAGGAGCTTATGGTTGGGAACAGGTATTAATCACAAGCGAAACACCTGTAGCTGTTTCCAGCCACCAACAAAATCAACGGGGAGTCAATTAAGACTCCCGCTGACCAAGGGATTAAAAATATGCATTAAATTACTATCATGCAATTTTCACTTTTATTTGCAATTATTGTATCGACACAATGCGACAAAGATTTAGGTTGTCGGTCAGCAATTAATTTTTGACGAGTTTTTAGAGAAAAGATAAAAACACAATCTTCAAACTTGTAATGAGTACGAGTGCAAATCCAACTATTTTAAAATCAGACATTCTTTTATTTACCTTATAGAGAAGTTATTAAAAATTAATTTTTTGAATAGTACGGCCTCTATTTCTTTTACTTAAGGTAAATAACCATGTATTTCATCTGTAAATCTAAAATTAAGAGACAAGTAAAATGAAACCACTTTCTTTATCATTATTTTTTCTTATCATTAGCTTGTATTCAGTGATTGCAGCAACTAATACATTTGATCCAGCAACAAATACTTTGACTATAAATTCGGTTACGGTTACAGGAGATCGAGTGTATTCTAATGTAACGATACGTATTGATGCGTTCACTGTATTAGGTGTAGGAAGTTCAGCGCCAATTACCGAGGGTGTAAGTGAAACTTGTAGCGCAGGTAATTTTTCTGTAGATATATTTAATGCTATTCAAACAGGGATGACGGTTGAACAAGTCACACAGATTATTGGCTGTCGATCTGAAATTAGTTTGAGAAGTGAAGATTTCTTAAGGCATAGTTGGGCTTTTACGAATGAATTACGTGATACGTTTTCAATTTCAGTTATTTTTGACCCATCAACCTTAACCGTACACGAGACAGTAGGAAGTTTCAAAACAGCTACTGGCTTCTAATTTGTTTTACGTTTCCTGTAGTCCGCAGTATATTAAGGTATGAAATTTAATTTTGTATTCTTATGATCTTTGTTGAAACCTTGGCAAGCGGAAAAGTATCATTACCCAATTTTTCCATGACTGCCATAGTGTCATAATTAAATGTGCTTGGCACCAGTGCAACAAGTGTTGTGCGTTGGTGGCCGTCGAGCAAGGACAATGCAGCGGTGATATGTTGTTTAACCGCACGAAACGGCGGATTCATGATGATTTTCTGAAAAATTACTTGTCCTTTTACCTCCTTTGCATATTCCAGGAAACATTTTTGTATAGGATCAATCGACAAGTTACCGCTAAAGCGTGTCCTGATTTGATTACATAATTCGTATTGGCGCTCGATGACGGTTAATTGATTGCTGGAATAACCGGATTCATACAGCGCATGAATTAAATTGCCCGTACCGGCTGAAGGCTCAAGCGTTAAATAATCATCACCAGCTACACCAAGATATTCAACCATTTGTGCCGCAATGTTCATTGGTGTTACATGGCATTCACTAAACCTATCGATTTCGATAATTTCCGGCAATTCGGGAAATGCCTGGTTAGGTACCTCCCCTCTTCTAATCACAGCCAACTGTGTTGGTTTACGTGGCCTTTGATATAGTGACTTATCCATTATTATGATTCCGCATTATGAATAATTGATTCAGAGTCGGGCGTATCATGTATTTTTGAATCACTCAGAAAAACCGCAAACCACTTAGCATCCCATCCGCGAGCGTTCGGGTCTTTACAAATCCTGAATTTAAACTGGCCGCATTCAGATAGTTTTACCCCGCGATAATCTTCATAAACCGCTTTGTACTCAGCTTTTGTAAGAATAATTTGATCAAAAACCTCAATCTTTCCCCATGAGTGCCCTTTGATCTGATTGGCTCTGAAATTAAGTATTGATGGTTGTTTGGGTTTACTGACCGGTACTTGATAGCCAGATTGCTGCATCATGTCCCGCCAATCCTCTGCATTGAGTGTTAATTCACAAGAATCTGAAATGTGTAGTGGTAATGGCACCGATGAGCGCAATAGCCAACCATCTGCATTCTTTATTGCTTTAGGGGAATGTGCGCCCTGCTCTCTTGCAAATGCTTGTAATATTATTGCTGTGATTTCACCATCAAAGCGCAAGACTTCGCCAAGCTCTGAGCGTTCAAACGCCAAGCGGTTTAATATATGGTTAATCCAGCGTAATGTATGCGGATTATTTGATTGATAATCATGAAAACCCAAGCATTTTTGCACAACTTCATCATGCGTTATTTTGCCTTCATTAAGTAAATGCCATAATGAATAATCATTAAAGTAAGGTGCCGCAGAACCAGTTTTTAGCTGTGCACCTGAATAGTATTTTATTAATTCTTCTCTTTTTATCGAATCAGACTGAGCGTCTATCGTTGACCAAAGATCAAAACATATATGTGCATGATTAATATCACGCTGCCTATCCCGCAATTCAGCCAATAGTGTTTTGATTCTCCTGCTTCGTACTCCTACATTATTTTTCCTGTTTGCATGATGTTCTACGCCGCTGGCTTTGTAGTTCCAATAACTAACAGCATTTTGAGCCGCTACAGCTTTTTTCATTTCCGCATTCATTCTTGTTTGGTCACGCCGTGCGCCCCGTTCTGAATGATGCCCTACTAATATTGGTTGACCCCCTGCAAAACGTTCTGATATGCGACTAGCTGCTTGATGAAATGCATTTGCTTGTTGGCTGCGCCGCATTGCCAAATCATCTAGTCTTTCAGCTTTAATTTCTGCACGTTCCAAAACAGTTGATTGCTCCGCTGTTATTTCCCCGGCCAGTGCAATACATAAATCTTCCCTTCTTGGCGTCCATTTTGGTGCTACAAAAAGCTCTTGACTGGGTGCCCATTTAAAACCATTTTCTTTAACGACTTGATAAGTTTCATCATCCAGCCTACTAGCACAATATAAACGTAATTTATTATCTTCAGCACTATAGGTAGCTGTAATGCCATTGTTCTCAAAACATGCTTTTTGGCGAGCCTGTTCTTGAAGGTTTTGATTTGTGATGTTTTCAGTTTGAATATTATTTGCGTTCATGATTTCTCCTTTGATTTTGGTTGTGTTAGTTCTGCTTCTCGGATCGCCTTGACACATGGGAAGCAATTGGCAGTCAAGTGACAAGGGCAGAAACGCAGGCCGCAGCTAAAGGAACGTAGTGAGTTTGAACGGGTGAGTTTTTGGCGAAGCGCACCCTTTTCTCTTGAATGACAATTGCTATGCGTCGAAAAAAGGCGGCTGAGTGGTAGTGCTAACGTTTACAGCCAATTACAAATATAGAATACAAATAATGGATTTTTCAGGCTGGAAATATCATGCAATTGATTGTGGAGTTTTTTTAGTATGATGTGCTGGGCACAGCATCTAACCAACTAAGTTGCAAACAAAGAGCGCAGGCGTTAGGGATTTGTAACGCTTGTCATCGAAGATGATGAGCGAAAAGCGAAAGTGAAAAAGCCCGGCCCATAGGGTAACGTGAAGAAATAAATTATTTAAATCGTTAAATTCTTAAATCCCCTCCCTTTCACTAACATCCAGTTAAACCCATTACACATATGGGCTTAACCCTTGAACAACACAAACTTAGACAGAAAAATCGCGAAACAGAAATACGTTCAGAAATAGACCCTTTATAGGCTTTTTCTTACGGCCTATTATATTTCATAACACTTCATACTTAACGTTTGATTACATTAAATTATTAATCAGCGTCGAAATTTTGCCAGTTTTATCCAAAAAACAGCATCCATATTTGCCAGTTTAATTTTATATTATTATTTTTGCAGATTAGCTCCAGACAAGAAAAGTTCTGGTATTCGAAAATATTCGATGCTAAGTGACACCCAATTATCAATAGAACAGGAATTTCTACAGTGTGGGTCAACAAAAGCACTTTGGTTTATAAATTATTTATAGCTCAATTGAGTATGGAGGAGAAGTAATGTTTAAATTGAAAAATATCAAACTGCCACAAAAATTTATAATTCTGGGCGCCTTTTTACTATTGGTGGCGGCAGTACCAACAACACTCTACGTTAAGAATGTTACTTCTGAGCTTGATGTAGCTGAGAGAGAAGTCGCGGCTACTACGCCAATTCTTGCGTTACAGGGTGTGATTCAATTCACTCAACAACATCGTGGTGTAGCGGCTGGTATGCTGAATGGCAATGAATCCTTGGCCGGTCGTCTACCAGGAATTCAAGCTGAATTAAACAAGAGGATTGAATTAGTCAATGTCAGTTTAAAGGAAGCCAGTATTTCACCACAAATCGTATCGCTTTGGGATACACATAAGCAGCGTTTGAATGCAATTGAGCAAGCGGTAGCCAATCGTTCACTTAACAGTACGCAAAGCACAGTACAGCATACCCAATTGATTGCTGAACTGTTGCTAGTGAAAGAAAAGATACAAGACTTGTCTGGTCTTTCACTTGATTCTGTTGCTGGCACTAATTTTTTAATAAAAGCAACAATGGTTAGTGCGCCTAAGTTAGCTGAAAACATGGGACAAATGCGTGCAATGGGTACTGGCTATCTAGCTGCAGGCACTCTATCAGCAGAAGATCGTGCTAAGTTGACGGGATTGTATAGCAATGTAGCAGTGTATTTCTCAGATCTTATACGTAATGTTGAGAAAGCTACGAATGCTGATGAAAAAATTAAAGTTGCACTGGAAACAAAAGCCAATGAGATCAAAACCCAGATAGATAAGACGCTGGCAATAACCAATCAAAACTTGCTTAATGCGCAAGAGCTTAAGCTACCTGCTAATCAATTCTTTGATGAATACACGAATACGATTAATAGTCTTTATACATTTAATGCGCTTGCTACAGAAAGCTTAGTTAGCACACTGAATACACGTGTAACCGACTTGCAGCAGTCATTATACTTGGTGTTTGGGCTAATGTTGTGCGCCCTAATAGCGACATTGATAGTAGCCGTTGTTTTCATCCGCAGCATTACGGTGCCGATGCGTGAGTCTATAAAAGTTGCCAATGCGGTTGCTTCAGGTGATTTTTCGAGCCGTATCGACACTGAATCGTCCGATGAAACAGGACAGATGTTTCAAGCATTGCAAAAAATGAACGAGAAATTAGCGAAAGAAAATCTCCTCTGGCTCGATTACAAGGGGCAACTCGCCGCAGTCAGTAGATTGCAGGCGGTGATCGAGTTCAAGATGGACGGTACGATCATCACGGCGAATGACAACTTCTTGAGTACGTTGGGCTATACGTTGGAAGAGATCAAGGACAGGCACCACAGCATGTTTGTT
>JAHZIU010000422.1 GCA_022601315.1 Betaproteobacteria bacterium | reverse complement strand
TATAGTTAGCCTAAGCATTTCACCATCGTACCAAATGCAAGTATGGGCGGCGTAAAATTCCAGCAATTGGTGATTACAAGATACAATCAGCTCGATAATTGAGCTATGCCTATAGATTGAAGAAACCACAAAATGAGTGGGCCGCAATAAATTTCATGAAGACTCGCTCTTCATACGCTCATTATTATGAACCATAAGGAAAGAAAGTGCTAAAACAGGCAACAACAGATAAAGAAATAGAAAGCTGCTTCAAAGTGATGTCGGAACTGCGAACACATCTAAAAAAAGATGAGTTTCTAGACACTGTTCGACATATGCAAACTGAAGGATACAAGCTTGCATATGTCGAAGATAAAGGAAAAATTGTTGCGGTTGCAGGGTATCGTGTCTATACAAATTTATTCATGGGTAAACATCTATACGTTGATGACCTCGTTACGCTAGAAAGTTCACGTTCTCAGGGATATGGGGAACAAATGGTAAAATGGCTAAGGAATGAAGCAATTAGAGAAAATTGCAATTTTTTTCATCTTGATTCTGGTACACATCGAGGCGAAGCGCACAAATTTTACTTCAGACAAGGTTTTACTATTGCCAGCTATCACTTCAGTGAACGGCTTAATTGATTAATCATAAGGGCGCCTCTAAAATTCAGAGTTCGTCCAAATGCAAGGCGCGGAAAAAAATTTGCAGCACAGCATATGGCTGATATGTAAGCAAGATTTTTTCCGCAACGCAGCAGTTGGGATGAAATCTGGATGATTAGAGGTGCCCATAAAGTAAATTAGTCTAAACATGCCCGTATCGAAACAAGAAAAAGAATTTACAGCTTATTTAGTCGAACTCATGCAATCGATCGGACCAGTTCACGCAAAACATATGTTCGGAGGACACGGAATTTTTCTCGAAGGACTCATGTTTGGGTTAGTTGCCGATAGCGTGCTCTATTTAAAGACAGATAAAGAGACCGAACACGAATTTAAAACAAAAGGGCTTGAAGCATTTACGTATTTTAAGAAGGACAAAGAATTTAAAATGTCGTACTTTCAAGCGCCCGAAGAGATATTTGAAGATAGAGCAGCAATGAAATCATGGTCAACTAAAGCTTATAATGCGGCATTGAGGGCCGCGGCAAACAAACGAAGTAAAAATGATCTCATAATTACCAGGAATGCCTAATCACTACAGATATTTGGCAATGTCCTTCACTAATAACTTGTGATTTTCAACGCCTACACAAGAAAATAAAAGCATAAGGAATCATTATGTCTGCATACGTAATTTTTAATAATAAAGTATTAGATTTTTAAGGATCATATTTTGCCAATTAACCTGTTACTAAAATGTCACGATGTTAAAACCACAAAATCATTTTATAAACAAATATTAGATTTTGAAGTTTCTGACAGTGCAAAAAACACATGTACTGTCGAAAAAGAGGGTGGCATTATAATTTTCACTTCAGAAGACCTTTGGAGTGGTTACCCAACATGTACTGGTACTATATATTTCTTTATTGATGATGTAGATAAGTACTATGAAGCCATCAAAAACAAGGCGCTTATCAAGTGGCCATTAGAAGATATGCCATACGGTGTAAGGGAATTTGGCGTAAAAGATTACGATGAATACACATTGGCGTTTGCTCAACGAATTTAAATCACGGTACTCGAGATTAATATCATAAAATAGAAATGGTATTCACCAGATACCCCTCACTTAACTATTCTCTAAATTTTTATAAATGATATCACTGCTGTCCCGTTAACTTGCAAGCAATGATTTACTATTGGCATCCATCAAGTTCATGAGTTTTAAAAAAGTTATTTACTCAAGCGCGAAGGTGCAGACATCTGTCCCAAACGCTGCCCCATCAGCACAGATAGAGAACTGAATACGCCCGGTTCAAACATTAAAATGTTTAATGAACCACCATAGGCAAAGTGTCCCAACTCATCTCCTTTCTTCACTGCTACCGGGCGACCGCCTTTACGCACCAATTTATCTGTGTAAGGGATGAGAGATACAATTTTGCTAATTGTATTCAGGCCAACAGGGATCATGGCAACATAACCGTATTTCTGCGTATCAATAATATAATATGCACGATGAAAGTCTTCGAAAATACTGAAGTCGGTGGTACTCTCGCCAATATTTCCTTTGTTGAACCAGTCCTCGCCATCCATTATGCCATTGTAGATCCCCGGTACATTTTTTGACTCTACAATTTTCCCGGACACCGGCGAATGGTAACGGTGGTAATTGTTAGGCATCAATACACAAGACAACGCCGTACCGCCGACAAAATAATTTGCCAAGTCTGAATTGTCGAGCAATTCTGTTACATTAATTTGACGAGTTTTGACATCAATTTCCGTGGTTAAAGTCAGTTCAGACTCAATGAAATTGATTTCAGTATCACCTGAAGCGAC
Source organism: Betaproteobacteria bacterium (assembly GCA_022601315.1). Lineage (GTDB taxonomy): Bacteria > Pseudomonadota > Gammaproteobacteria > Burkholderiales > Nitrosomonadaceae > Nitrosomonas. The sequence continues at coordinate 549 of JAHZIU010000422.1, read as the reverse complement.
CACAATAGAAGGATCATCATCCAGAATAGGACGGGATACGGATTGGTCTTTTAGCTGTCTGGTAAAAAACTCATTAAACGTTTTATAACCACCTTTAGGTATAACATATTGTTTCATTTGTGAACCTAAAAACAGCTCCCATTCTTTAATGAGATAACTCGGTGCGGATGCTTTGGAATCCATAAATTTGCCACGTTCCATGATAAATGCAACTGTCCAGTTAAAAATCTCTTTGCTGTATTCACGTGCATTGCCACTTTTGCTCTCAAATACGTTCAGGAAATAAAAAGCTGATTTATTTTCCAAATAGAACCAAGTAAAAGGCACTATTTTACCCAGTCCGCTGGTCGGCGAAGGCAAAAAGGTAAACCATTTCTCAAAATATTCAATAAAATATTCTATGGTTGTTCCTGCCCACGGATTGGTGATGGTTTGTTGGGTTTCCATATCAAAAATATTGACCTGCACATTTGAAACAGCTTCGTTATAAGCAGCTTCTACCACTGGATTTTGCGCAATGCGTTTCAACGCGCTAACAAGTCTTTTCAT
>JAHZIU010000084.1 GCA_022601315.1 Betaproteobacteria bacterium | reverse complement strand
CAGAACGATAAACAATTATCCGACACGCGCTTGGTTATGATCACTTCGCAGGGACGACAGGGCGATGCTAAAAGAATGCAGGAAATCGGCTTTGCCGGCTATCTTTGCAAGCCGATTCGCCAATCGGAATTGTTCAATGTCCTGCAACAGGTCGCTGGCATTGATAGCAAGGATAAAGATCGACGCCTGATCACCCGCTATACGTCTCGCGAACAACAACAAAAACAATTTGCGGGTCGCGTGCTGGTGGTAGAAGATAACACCACCAATCAACAAGTCGCGCAAGGCATGTTGGAAAAATTTGGCCTATATGTTGATGTCGCCGCAAATGGCCATGAAGCGATTCAGGCGCTTGAAAAACTATCCTATGACATCGTATTTATGGACTGTCAAATGCCGATTATGGATGGTTATACCGCGACCAAAAGAATCCGCACGCAACCTTCCCTGACGCGAGTGCAATCCGTCCCGGTAATCGGCCTGACCGCCAATGCAATGCGCGGCGATCGAGACATATGTCTTGCGGCCGGGATGGATGATTACATCAGTAAACCGGTCGATCCCAATCGTTTGCGACAAGCACTGGTGCGATGGCTACCCAATTATCAGTATCAAAACAAAACACAGGCCGAACCCAGTCAAACTGACGAAACCAAGCCTGACGATCACACCGACACCGATGACGATACCAGCGAAAAGCAAACAGCTATAAAGCTGGTATTTGATCATGCCGCTTTATACTCACGTTTAATGGATGACGAAGCGTTGATACGTACCGTGGCAGAATCATTTATTATTGATATGTCGAAACAAATTGAACTACTCAAATCTTCAGTAGATGCCAGTGATATTGATAAAGCGATTACGCAAGCACATAAAATTAAAGGTGGTTCTGCAAATATGGGTGGTATGGCACTGAGTGCCGTTGCGCTTCAGATCGAGTTGGCTGGAAAAGCCGGTGACTTAACAGCCCTGCGCGAAGGATCTGAAAGAATTGCGCAAGATTTTGAACAACTCAAATTGGCTATAGAGGAAAAATTATTTTGAAATTATTAATCGCAGAAGATGATTGCACGACCCGTACTATGCTAACAGGGATAACTGAAAAATGGGGTTATGAACCTATTGCCGTTGAAAACGGTGAAGCAGCCTGGCAAATATTACAAGAAGAGAACAATCCGCCACTGTTATTACTGCTGGACTGGAATATGCCATTACTCAATGGCCCACAATTATGTCAGCGCATACGCCAACAGGAAACGAAACATTTTCCTTATATCATACTACTCACTTCACGTAATGATACAAAAGATATTGTTGATGGGTTACAAGCGGGCTCAAATGACTACATGTCCAAACCGTTTGAAAATTTAGAGTTACAGGCGCGTCTACAGGTGGGGCAACGAATTTTGAAACAACAGGCTGATTTAAATCAAACACGAGAACATCTGGCTACCGGAAAAAACCATTAAGACTCATACAGTCACGAACAGTCATAACTACAGGGCTATTAGATAATCAATATTATCAGTAAAGTGAAGAAAGGCCACTTGAAAGATTAACGCTTTTTTGTGTAACGCCAAGTAGCGATAGAGGAGAAGAAGTTTTGAAGTTACTAATCGCTGAAGATGATTTCACTTCCCGCACCATGCTGGCCGCAATTGCTAAAAAATGGGGGCATGAAACAATCGCTGTGGAAGACGGTGAAGCGGCCTGGAAAGTATTGCTAGGCGAAGATCCACCGCAGCTACTACTGCTTGACTGGGAAATGCCATTGGTTGATGGTTTGGAACTCTGTCATCGCATTCGCCAGCTTGACACACAAGATCATCCTTATATCATTCTACTGACTTCACGCAATGAATCGGCTGATATTGTTGAAGGCTTGCAAGCAGGTTCTAACGACTATATTGCTAAACCCTTCGAAAATACTGTGCTACATGCGCGAATAGAAGTCGGTTGCCGCATGCTGAAATTGCAGGCCGAATTGAAACAAATCCGGGACAACCTGGCGTTTCTGGCGAATCATGATGGCTTGACGGGATTAATGAATAGACGTGCTGTGATGCAGGCATTGGAAAAGGAGATTTACCGTACACAACGGACACAAGAAATATTGTACATTGCTCTATGTGATATTGATCATTTTAAACAGGTTAACGATACTTATGGGCACCTGGTTGGTGATGCCGTGCTTAAAGAAGTGGCGAATCGCATGACCGCAGTACTCAGACCGTATGATCATATTGGCAGATATGGCGGTGAAGAATTTCTAATTGTACTAAATACATGCAGCGATCAAATATTTAATACATTTGAACGTTTACGTCTCGCGATTGCAGAGACACAATTTGAGGTTGAACACTTAAATCTGAACATAACGATGAGTTTTGGTATATCAATACTCCTGCCTACTGCAGAGAAACGTGACGCCGTTTCACTGATCGCTTCTGCCGATAAATCACTCTATAAAGCAAAAGAAATTGGACGTAATTGTATTGTTTCTTTGAAACAGTAAGATGCTGGATCAATTCAAATCACACAAACCATATCTTTTACTATCAATCCTTCCATAAAATTCCATATATTTCAGATTAGGTCTTGATAACACAGCGCGAATACCCATCTTATATATATTTTCACACTAGCCCAATGGGATGGACTCCCCCCTTAATCGGCATCAATGTGCCAGACTAGAGTAACTATCAACTAGTCAAAGAAGAAAGGAGTCCGAGATGAACATTACACGAATTGGAATAGAT
>JAHZIU010000083.1 GCA_022601315.1 Betaproteobacteria bacterium | reverse complement strand
CTGAATTTTTCATTCCGCTATTGTCGCTCAGATACAGTTAACTTGGCAGTACCGAGCAGAGTCATTCAGTTTGTGTTCAGGTTTGATTTGTTCTAATAAACTTTGCCTGTACATGTCATATACAGAAAGGTTAAATTAGGATGAGCTTAAAAGTTAAATTACTTCCAACTAAATTGCATGGTTATTTCTGTTAAATCAACAAGGAGCAAGTAGTTGTTTCTACCTAAGGAAACGCTGATCAAATGAGTTTATTGCGTTGAAATTAAGGCTAGGTAAATTTTAAACCTAATTCGATGAATCTATAAATTATTTCCAAGAAATATCTCGGTATAAGATTATGAAAAAGGAAAGAAATATACAAACAAAAATCATCCCAGTTTTGATAGCAGGGTGTTTCCTAATCGCCGGATGTGCAGGCCCCAAACCAATTCTCTACCCAAACGCTCACCTAAATAATATTGGCCAAGAACAGGCTGATCGGGATATTGCCGAGTGCCAAGCGATTGCGAAGAAATATTTGTCCCCCTCAGATACGGGTGAGAATATTGCAATAAGCACCGTTAGGGGTGCAGGTATGGGTGCGGCAAGTGGTGCCGTAGGTGGTGCAATCAGTGGGTCTGCAGGTAGCGGATCAATGATTGGAGCGGCAGCAGGAGCTACTTTTGGATTGATACGCGGTTTATTTCAAAGAACGGGACCAAATCGTACTTATACAACTATTGTAGATCGCTGTCTTGTGGAACGAGGCTATGAAACAGCTGGTTGGGATCGTATTGCCTCAAAAGAAAAGGTAACTGAAGGTTCATAAACATTGCCTCACTTGTGAAGTCGCTGTCAGATATTGTGAATTCTGTTTCTTGGGGGAGGAATATGGCTGGCCTCAATCATAATATGAATATTAGTGCTTATCACGCATCAATTCAGCTCATGAATATTTTGCGCTTAACTAGATAGAACATGTTCTTCATCTGTGTAAGATCTATATCTGTTCCTTGTTCTGAAAAAAACCGTTATAAAATGACGCTGAATAATTGCTTTATCATTAAAGAGGAAACGTAATGAACAAACTTAAATACATTAAGACAAGTGTTTTTTTAATCTCCATATCAGTAATCGGGTGCGCAGCAACTGACAGTAGCAATCAAACCATAGCTACAGCAGATCGTAGTTTGGCGACAGCTGGACAAACGGCACAGAGTGGTGGGCAAATAGTCAATTCAGGCGTGACTACTGCTAATCAAGCGGTGCAGAGTAGTCAGCAAGTGGTTGGTTCAGGTGTAACGGCTACAAATCAAATGATACAAAGTGGTACACAGGCTTTGGGTTCGGGAGCTATTGCAACAAACTCACTGGGCGCTGGTCAGGGCGCATTGGTTAATACTTTAGTGAATCAATTAGGGGTATCTCCACAACAAGCATTAGGTGGTGCTGGCGCAATTTTCCAATCGGCTCAAGGTAGTATGGAACCACAAGCATTTTCTAAGTTATCTCAATCTGTTCCTGGAATAAATGATATGTTAAATGCTGCACCTGCGCTATCTGATTCACCTATTACGAGTGGCCTTTCTTCTATGATGGGTGGTGGTACCGGCGACTCACTGGGTGGTTTGGCCTCATTAACATCTTCATTTCAACAATTGAATCTTTCACCTGATATGGTGGGTAAGTTTGTTCCTGTTGTAACGGATTATGTGCGGGCTAGTGGCGGAGAAGCGGCGGCAACTTTACTGCAGTCAGCTTTAAGTTTCGTGCCTTAATCTTATGAGCCTCAGTCGGAAAGTATTTTAAGTAGAATTGGAGAAATTCTGGTAACACGTAACTTAAATATATCCCAACTAAAAGTGCCAGGCGTGACTGATATTCTTAGACAAAATTAACAGTCAATCGAGCCTGGGGTTTTTTTATCTCGTATAAATTATCATTTGATATCAATTTAATACAATGTCAGTTATCAGTATTGAGGCATCAGTAAACAACGATAGCCAAAGCTGGTGAAGCTGTTAGCATTACATTCGCGGTGAACCCATCGTGATTGTCACAGAACCACCACTGGAAAGTTACATACGCTTGAAGATCGCTGTGCGCACAGACAAGTACCCTTACATCATGGCGTTGTAAGCGGCGAAATATACAGTGTTGTTATCACAGCTGGATTTATGATTAGCAGTGGTAATTGCGTTAATATCCCTTATGTAGGAAAGAGTGAAAGTATCCCCAGAGGCGTTCATTTCTAACCATGCCGGGAAGATATGGATTTATCTTCGTCTTTCCCTGTGATGCATCATTGGATTGTTAGTAGTTATAATTGAGAGCTATCCTTTTTAGTTTGATTAAGATTCTGCACCTTTATCAAAACGGATAACTCTCACTTTTGCAAGTTATGCTTCAGATTCAGTTGGTTATCACACTAGTACAATTCATATTACGAATCCTGTGTTCCAACCCCATCTAATCAGTTACACCTTTATGGGATCAGATCAACATATCGGGAGCAGCGCTTTTATCAATCGTTAATAACTTCCAAATTAACGCGAACCCGGCCTTCTCTTACAAAATTCAGCTTTTCCGCGGCACTTTTAGATACATCTATAATATTGCTATTACGGGTAGGCATACGATCATTAATTCTTACGACTACACTTTGATCATTTTCCAGATTAGTGATCCTTACCTTTGTTCCAAATGGTAATTTCTTATGAGCTGCTGTAAGTGCGTTCTGATCAAAAATTTCATTATTGGCTGTTTTTTTACCCTGAAACCAGTCGCTATAATGAACGGCGTATCCTGTCTGGGCAAATATGGCTCCTGAACCCAAGGCCATAAAGATAATCACGCCAGTAATGAACATCGAAATAAAACTTTTTTTCATATAGACCCTTTCAATTAAATTTGTATAAAAATTGATATCTTATTATATATAAGTGCATTTACTTTCTACCCAAAATACTTGCTAGCAGACAAATACCTATTTCTTCTTTCTGATTTATTGTATTTTTGTTGAATTGTGTAGCTATTCTTCTATGACCGCAGCATCTGGGGCAGCTCGTTTAACTGCATTTGTTCCGCTCTCAGCTCCATTTTTACTCGTGTAACCTTGACTAGATAAAACAACCTGATGGTTGGCTGACTTAAGGTTGAAATACCATTTATCTGATTTGCCCTCAAATACTTCATAGCGTTCATCTAAAGGTGCATTCTTTTTCACTGATTCTATGCCGTTAGCTGCCCCAGATTTTGCTTTATATCCTTCAGAAGTTCCGATAATCTCTCCATTACTTGCATTCAAACGAAAACGATATTCACCTGCTTTGTCTTGATAAAGTTCAAATTTTCCAGCCATTTACGATTCTCCATATATTCATTAAATCGATAATTAAGCTTTGTTAGTTCTTGAAAATTTGTGGGATTTGACCTATCTAGCTATCTTTACAATTTGTCAACAAAAATAACAAAGCGGAGGTGTAGCTCCAAATTACATAATAATTAATTTGTTATTAGTCTGCACAGGATTTTGGCTAAAAAACCACAATAAGCCCCGTTAGGGATACAGGAATGGGTGCGGCAAGTGGCACCGTGGTTTGTGTTATCGGGTGGATCTGCAGGTAGCGGATCAATGACTGGATTGGTAGCAGTAGCTACTTTTGTTTTGATATGTAGTTTATTTCACAGAACTAGACTATAAAACAGCTGGTTGGGATCGCAGTATTTGACAGCTTGTTGAGCCGCTGGTATGTTATTCTTGGAAAACCAAAATAGGGAGATGAACATGGCTATATCTTTAATTAGAACAGCGTTACTATCTATTACTTCAGCTGCGTTTCTTATAGGTTGTGCAAGTACCACATACAACCCAGCTCCCTTTACACCAGTAAATATGGATGCCTCGGCCTACAATACAAGAGTAGATGCTTTTGTTGTCGTGATGGATGCTTCTTCATCAATGGAGTATAGCGATCAAGGCCGCAAGAAATTCCACAGTGCTAAGGATGTCGTTAGTCACATGAATCAGACAATTCCTGAGTTAAACTACAAGTCCGCGCTCTTGGGTTTCGGTTCAAATTCCTGTCTTAACTGGGAAAAAGCCAGGGTTGTTTCTGGCCCGGCAACCTATCGGACTGTTGATTTTTCCAATGGTCTTAATATGCTAGAGTGCGCAGGTGGCGTGTCACCAATGGAGGACGGTGTTTATGCCGGTGGCAGCACGGTACAAGGTTCGGGCCAGATTGCCCTGATTCTTGTCAGTGATTTCTTGAAAATAAACAGTGATGCAGTTATCGCAAAGGTAGACGCGCTGGAGGCTGAGTATGGTGACAGGTTGTGTATCCATTCCATTAAGGTCGGTGGTGCTGACCAGGGTGACGACCTGACTGCTGCGCTAGCCGATTTTAACAGTTGTGGTTCTTCAGTTAACGCTAAATCGCTGGCTTCGCCGGCTGCTATGGCTGGTTATGTGGCCGATGTGCTACTTGGGCCTGCACCAGCTGCACCTATTGTCAATTACGAGAAAAGTACCATTTCTGCATCTGCATTGTTCGATTACGACAAATCAGACCTCAAAGAGGAGGGCAAGGCTGCAATGAATGATCTGAAGAAATCAATTAAGGCCCGGGATTCAAGTGTGGTAAATATTGACATCATAGGTCATGCCGACAATATAGGTTCTGAAGAGTACAACATGGATCTTTCTATACGTCGTGCGAAATCTGTCAGGGAATATATGGTCAGTAAAGGTGTTGATGCGTCAAAGATCAATGTTTACGGTGAAGGTGAATCCAATCCAGTTGCCAGCAATGAAACCAGAGAAGGTCGTGCAGAAAACCGTCGTGTTGATATTCATGTAGGCATAGCCCAGGACGCCGATTAATCAGGGCTGCGTAGTGCAAAAACT
>JAHZIU010000421.1 GCA_022601315.1 Betaproteobacteria bacterium | reverse complement strand
CTGACCACGTGTCAAACTGGCAGTCTCTTGTGCAAAATCGGCATCTTGAATTCTGCTTCGTGATGCGGAAAGATTCTCGGCAGCAGTCTGCAGATTAGCAATCGTTGATGTGAATCGATTTTGCACCGCACCCAAATCGCCTCGTGAACTATTGATCGTGTTCAAGGCTGCATCCAGAGTAGCGATTGCTGTTTGCGCGTTAGCAGCCGTTGAAATATCTGCTGTTGCAACAGAGTTGAATGAACTTGCTGAAGTGGCAGTAGCAAATACATCAGTACCAGCATTACCTGCAACAATCCGACCTTCAGTGCTGGAAATTTCAAGTGTGCCAACGGCAATTGATGAATCGGCAGTTGTACCACCAGTTAATGTACGTGTTGTATTGCCAGCAGCAAAATTAACGGTTTTGGTTGTTCCAGAGTTATTGAAATCTGCCAGCGCAATATCTCTTCCGTCTGATGTTGTTAAGGTAATGGTGGATTTGTCACTGGGCGTAGCAAATGAGGCAGTTACGCCTGTCAAAGATTGCGCGCCATTAATTGCCGCTGCTAGGCCGCTCAAGTCAGATGTGTCAGTTACCACGGCTGAAATGGATTGGCCATTTAATGTTGCTGAAACTGTGCCTGTGTCTCCCAGGCTACCAAGTGTAGCACTGCTAGATGCGGTTGCAGTGATTCCAATACCAGAAGCGGCCGCGTTAATTGCGGTTGCAATGTCTGCTGCGGAAGCATCAGCTGCGTACGCAATAGCGCCAGTTGCTCCTTTGTTATTGGTTAGTACTAAATCAGTTTCGGAAGCTATGTTATTACCTGCTGAAACATCTGAAGCACCAGCAGTTGGGATACCTACTACCGTTCCAGTTGTTGTCAGTATATTGCTACCTAACGCGGTAGCACGGGCATCACCAATCGATGATATATCGATGGTTTGGTTAGCATTAGCGCCAACCTGAAAGCTTTGGCTTAGGAAAGAACCATCTAATAAGTTCAAACCATTAAATTGTGTTTGGCTGGCAACACGCGTTACTTCAGCAGTTAATTGTGCAACTTCAGCCTGTAGTGATGCACGGTCACTTGCACTATTAGTAGCATTGGCGGATTGTACGGCCAGTTCACGAATACGTTGTAAATTGTTACCGATTTCGCCAAGTGCACCCTCTGCAGTTTGTGCCAGTGAGATACCATCATTAGCATTACGCGCCGCTTGATTTAATCCACGAATTTGTGAAGTAAAACGCTCGGAAATAGCGAGACCCGCAGCATCGTCTTTTGCGCTGTTGATTCGCAGACCGGATGATAAACGTTCCAAAGACGTGTTGAGGGCGTTTTGGGATGAATTTAGGTTACGTTGCGCGGTTAAAGACGCAATGTTTGAGTTAATAATTTGTGGCATTTGGGTTCTCCTTTTGATACGTTATATTTTTGTGGCGTCATTGCCAGTACGTTGGCTGATTCCCGCAATCCAAGAAGGTTTTAACCAGCGTTGTAGCTGTTAACGGTTGACATTTTGGAAAGTTTAGCTTTTGGACGATATTGCACATGCCCAACTACTTGGTTCGTAAAGATTATTCATGTGATAAAACACTTCTTTCTTGCTGAAATATCTTGTAAAATAGAAAAAAATTCAGGAAGTTAATTCGGCTTTAAATATATAGAGTGCTGAAAAGTGAGTGCAAAAATTCTTAATATATTGATACTTAACAGTTCAACTGATGGAATAGGGCTTATTCAGCAAGCACTTATAACGGGTGACATGCAGTCAAATTGCTTGCATGTTACTAGCATCGGAGAAACATTGAATATGCTCACCACCAGACATATAGATGTTGTTTTGTCTGACCATGACTTGTTGCAATTAAACGCCAAAGATTTATTAGAAGAAATGGCTAAGCAAAAATTGGATGTGCCTGTGATTATTTTCTCTGGTCACGTGAGTGAAACAGAAGCAGCAGTGCTTATGGAAATGGGGGCGGATGACTGTATGATGCCTAATAATTCAGTCAGATTGGTTCCCGCGATAAAAAAAAGTATTCATGCTGTAGAAAACCGTCGTCGGTTTAATCAAACGCAGGAAGTATTACAGAAAATCGAAGAGCGCTTTCAGGCAATTACATCTAATCTTCCAGGTGTTGTGTTTCAGTTTTTATTGACGCAGAATAATCAGTTGAGCTTCCCCTATGTCAGCGAGGCATCTGAAACGTTATTAGGGCTGTCTCCTCGACAACTCATGGAAGATCCAGAATTATTTTCTAAATTAATTTTACCTGGTGATAAAGCAATTTATGATCGGCTCATGGCAATGTCAGTAGAGCAGCTTTCGACATTAAATTGGGAAGGACAGATTCAGGTTAAAGGTGACAGTGATATTAAGTGGATTAGTCTACGTGCTACGCCGAGGAAGATGCCTGATGGTGAGATGTTGTGGGATGGCATTATGGTCAATATTACCCGAAATAAACTGGCAGAATTTGAAATTGCCCGATCTCGGGAACGTCTGGCTGAACTTTCATCTTATTTGCAGAAGGTTAAGGAACAAGAGCGCGCACGAATAGCACGTGAAATTCATGATGATATTGGCGGAACTTTAACAGCTATCAAATGTGAATTATTGCCTTGTATTGATACGATGGCTCGCTCGCCAGAATTTTACCAGAGAAAATCTGCATCTATAGAATGTTTGGTTGATCGTGTTATTGATAGTACTCGAAGGATCTCGCTTGACTTAAGACCCGGGATTCTTGATTGTGGAATTGCTGCTGCTATCCAATGGCAAGCAAATGAATTCACTAATCGTACGGGTATATCCTGTCAGGTGATTTGCAGTAAAGAAGAAATATTGCTGGACTCAGATTTGTCTATTGCTATTTTTCGTGTTTTTCAAGAAACTTTGACGAATATTTCCAAGCATGCTGATGCGTCTCATATTGAAGTGAGTCTAGTTGAAGCTGATGGTATTATTTTTCTGGATATTTTTGATCATGGTTGTGGCATAACAGATTTAGATATGGATAAACAGGATTCATTTGGAATTAGAGGAATGCGTGAACGCTGTCGACAATTGAAAGGTTTTTTTCATATTTCTGGTATCCCAAATAAAGGAACTAAGGTAGAGATTCGTATCCCTATTAAAGATACTGATCACCAGTCATTACATCGTACTTCGCTGAATAGTACGCTGGAGAAAACACTACAATCTGAATATGTCACCATGCAAAAGAGGGCTTCGTAGTTTTGAATAGCTGGAGAAATCTATGATACATGTAATGATTGCTGACGATCATGCAATTG
>JAHZIU010000420.1 GCA_022601315.1 Betaproteobacteria bacterium | reverse complement strand
TGAAGGGATTGATATGAAATTATATTTTGATCTTTATAAAACGCTTAGACGACTTAAACCGGATTTGGTGCATACTAGAAACCTATCAGCAATAGAAGGGCAGATCATAGCCACATTGTCAGGTGTTAAGTCGAAAGTACACGGCGAACATGGCAGAGATATTTTTGATATTGATGGAACCAATTGGAAATACAATCTTTTACGAAAAGCGATCTGCCCATTTATTGATCATTTTATTACTGTCAGTAAAGATCTTGAGTCTTGGCTAAACAAAACGGTTAGTGTGTCGTCAGAGCGGATTAGCCAAATATATAATGGTGTTGATAATAATAAATTTCACCCTTGTTCAAAACAAGTTTCAAGAAATGGGCCCAAACATTTTTTTACCGAAAATTCATTTGTAATTGGCAGTGTTGGAAGAATGGCTGCAGTAAAAGATTTCCCGAATTTAGTGCGTGCCTTCTTGTTGGTGTTGGATAAAATGCCCAATGCACGAGATAATCTTCGACTAATTATTGTGGGTGATGGAGAGACGCGTCAGGAATGTCTTGATTTATTGCAACAGGCAGGGGCGGATGACTTAGCTTGGTTGCCTGGCGAACATAAGGATATTCCAGAATTGATGTGTGCTATGGACTTGTTTGTATTGCCATCATTGGGGGAGGGTATTTCCAATACAATTTTAGAGGCGATGTCGACGGGTTTGCCCGTTATTGCGACCAAGGTTGGGGGAAATTTGGAACTCGTGCATGAAGGTCTTACAGGTAACCTTATTGAACCCGGGAAGCCTGAAGCCTTAGCTGAAGCGATTATCAATTATTATGAAAATCCAACACTGATTGAACGACATGGTCATGCTGCTCGAAAAAGAATTCTCACAGATTTCAGCATGGATGCGATGATGATGGGTTATCTATCAGTCTATGATCGTTTATTGCAGCGGTAATTTTCTTGTGACTGTTACATATAAATATAAGGAGTTAAAATGTGTGGAATTGTTGGTCTGTTTGATCTAAACGGTAGAAGTGAAATAGACCAGCAGCGTCTAACGCAAATGAATCAGACCCAGTTTCATCGTGGTCCGGATGAAGGAGAGGTTTATATTGAACCGGGCGTAGGGCTTGGGCATCGCCGCTTGTCAATTATGGATGTGTCCAGTGGGCAACAGCCGCTTTTCAATGAAGATGGCAGTGTTGTTGTCATTTTTAATGGCGAAATTTATAACTACAAAGAGCTGGCAAAAGAGCTCGTTGAGAAAGGCCACACGTTTAGAACACATTGTGATACTGAAGTTATTGTGCATGCTTGGGAGGAGTGGGGCGAGCAATGTGTCAATCGATTTCGTGGCATGTTCGCATTTGGCGTGTGGGATCGAAACCAGGAAGTTTTATTCATGGCTCGCGATCATATGGGTATTAAGCCATTTTATTATGCACAGCTTGAAAACGGTTTATTTGTTTTTTCTTCCGAGCTCAAGGCAATATTGGCACACCCAGAGTTTAACCGGGAGATGGAGCCGCGTGCTATTGAGGATTATTTTGCGTATGGATATATTCCCGAGCCAAAAACGATTTTCAAAAAAGCGCATAAACTTTCCCCCGGTTTTTATCTAAAACTACATCGTGGACAGAAAATTTCACAGCCACAGCAGTACTGGGATGTCCCTTTTAAATCAGATGACTCAATAAGCGTATCAGAAGCTCAGGAAGAGATTGTCAAGCGTTTACGTGAATCAGTAGACCTTCAATTAATGACTGAGGTGCCACTCGGGGCTTTTCTATCCGGTGGCGTAGACTCCAGTGCGGTTGTCGCAATGATGAGTGATTTGCTGGATGAGCCGGTCAATACTTGTTCCATTTCTTTTGGAAACCCAGCATTTAACGAATCTCGTTATGCGCAAGAGGTGGCAGATCGTTATCATACCAATCACCATGTTGGACAGGTCGAGCATGATGATTTTGATCTGATCGATAGATTGGCTTTGTTGTATGACGAACCATTTGCGGATAGTTCAGCGATGCCGACATATCGGGTCTGTGAATTGGCACGTGAGCGTGTGACTGTTGTGCTTTCAGGTGATGGTGGGGACGAAAATTTGGCTGGTTATCGACGCTACCGCTGGCATATGTATGAAGAAAAACTCAGATCCATGTTATCGCTAGGTATTCGCAAACCGTTATTTGGTTTATTAGGCTACCTTTACCCAAAAGCCGATTGGGCACCCAAGGTATTGCGTGCAAAAGCCACCTTTGAAGCATTGGCCCGGGATTCAGTAGAAGGATACTTTCACAGTGTCTCAATCATGAGCGATCAAATGCGTCAGCGCTTATTCACTCCATCCTTTAAACAGGACTTGCAAGACTACCAGGCCATAGAAGTGCTAAGAACACATGCAGAACAATGTCCCACCGACGACCCATTGTCGCGTGTGCAATATTTGGATATGAAAACCTATCTGGTCGGTGATATTTTGACCAAGGTTGACAGAGCAAGTATGGCGCATGCGTTAGAAGTTAGAGTCCCGTTATTGGATCATAAATTGGTTGAATGGATTTCAAGTCTTTCTGTATCGCATAAACTTCAAGGCAGCGAGGGTAAGTATATTTTTAAAAAAGCGTTGGAACCGTATTTGTCAGAAAACATTTTGTATCGAGACAAAATGGGGTTTGCTGTGCCTCTGGCTGATTGGTTTAGAGGGGCGCTGCGAGATAGAGTTCGCAAAGCAATATTAGGTCCAATATTAGCCGAAACAGGCGTTTTTAATATGCAATTCCTTGAGGAAATGCTGGACCAACATCAATCAGGTCGCCGTGACTATAGTGCCCCGTTATGGACGTTGCTAATGTTTGAGTCCTTTTTGCGTAATGTTGTACATGGGGAAGGCGTATTCACATATGAGAAGAAACATAAGGCAGCCTGAATATTTTACGCGTTTCAGGTATTACTGGTTTTTTTCTTATTTATATGTTCCAGTAAACCCTGGCATGCGTCTTCAACCATATCTAATACCCTTTCAAACCCACCTTGGCCGCCATAATAGGGATCGGCTACTTCTTTATCAAAGTCATTATTTTGGCTATATTGCATTAATAAGCCAATTTTTTCGCTGAATTGAGTAGGGCAGCGTCGCTGGAGTATTGAGAGGTTATCGTTATCCATGGCGAGAATATAATCAAAATGATTGAAGTCATCCGCTTCAACTGCACGTGCTCTTAAATCGTGCATTTTATAACCACGGTTTGAAGCCGTGCTTTGTGCACGTTGATCTGGGGGATTTCCAATGTGGTAGGTATGTGTGCCAGCTGAATCAACAACAATTTCTTGCTCAAGCCCTGCTGCTTTAACTTGATGTCTGAATATTGCGTCGGCGGTTGGTGAGCGACATATATTTCCCATGCAGACAAATAATACTTTCGTTACTGTAGGGCGATCTGATTTCATGTGATTTAAATTATTTTCTGATAAAAATAAATTATAACGCAAAGTATAAAACTGATGTTTTTCGGAAATTTTCAGTTCTA
>JAHZIU010000419.1 GCA_022601315.1 Betaproteobacteria bacterium | reverse complement strand
TAATGCAGGATTGTTGTTTGCATTGAATCCTAAATAACCCGGTTGATCAATTGTCACCCAAGTTGGTTTGGTAAGGATAATTCTCTGCTGATTAACGTTAACGCTAAAGTTGCCTGCATCAATCCTTAAATTGTTTGTTAAATTAAGACCAGTAGCGCTAAAATCAAGTGTTACTGTTTCTTTATCAGTCGCGACATCCAGACCAGCCCACCAAGGATTAGCGCCATTGCGTATTGTCACATTACATGGTTCGCTTGTTCCCGGGTTGGGTTCTTCTGCGTAATCAATTTGTAAAAATGCACTGACTACATCCACGTCGGCCAATCTGTAAATGCGGCTAGCGGATGGGTTATTGGCTAGCATAACCTGATCATTATTATCCAGTAATCCAATGGCAATCGTGGCACCAGAAATACTGTTGATAGCATTAGCCAGCGTTACCGGCCAAATATCCGCCGCTGCATTAGTAGCATCCAGTATTACTGACGGGGCAGGATAAAAAGTATCTTCTCCATTTGTCGAAATTGTTCGTACCGAGACTGCATCCCCTATGGCTAACGTCTGTTGAGTGTCTGTGAGCAAGCCGAGATCGATCCATTGGCTCAGTACTTGCGTTTCGTGCAGAAATTTGCTTATTGTGCTGGAATTGCTCTCATCATCACTTACCATTAATGCCACGGTAACGTCTTGCGCACTGTCAGGGGCGGTAAGCACCAAAGTGGTCGTGGCCTGACTCGGTTCTGTAATCGTGTAGTAGCTATTGTTAAGCGAGCTCACGCTCCATTGATAGCTTAGATTTTTACCAGTCGATTCTGACCCATCCAGGGTCAACATACCTTCTCCCGAAAAACTTTCAATATTAGGTTCGCTAATAATTGCAGTCATAGGTTGTTGTGGAACTGAATCACCATCAAACTCAGCATCGATACAGCCATGAAAACGCTCATAGGTATAATGATTCCGCCCCCATTCACCATAGATGACATGATGACCACTGCGCTCAGGAATTGAACAGAAAGTTCTGAATTGGGCAGATTCTTTGACTGGAATCACATCAGGATTATCATATGGATGACTATCATCGTAGCTCAAAACGCAGAATTCAGTTTCCTCGAAATCATCCCAGGTTAGTGGTTTATCAGCATCAAACTGAAAATCTGCTCGAGTAATCCAATAACGAAATTCTTGAGTATCACTATAGTGGGGCCCCCACCGAATATTCCACTTGATTTCCTGTCGACCAGGATTCATCCTGACAGTCGGCCAGTCAATTGCAGCATCCCAAGGCGTTGCATTACCCTGGAACGTTTCACTACCGAAGCCACAGACGTGTTCTGGTAAAGGCGTCACAGCCGTACGGCCAAGGTCATGTGACAAAACGCTCATAAAACTATACCCTGCTGTAAACTCTCCTGTATCAAATGCCTCACCACAAACAGGGTACTCGGCAGTACCATTAATGACTTTGTCTGGTTTGGTAATAACACCACAATACCAATTCCTCGATGGTGGGTCTTCAATTAAGCCGTGAGCCAAAGTGGTTCCACATTGAACAAGTAGTGTCAGTATTACTAAGATATTTTGTATTGATTTCATTGTCTTTCTTCTTGGTTGTTAATCGTTCCATATGTTTTGGCAGTGCCAATTATGCTTAATAAACCATCTGCTAAGGCAACTGAAGTGCAAGAACTTTAAAAAGATTGACACTGAAAAACAAGTACGGAATAACTCTAAAATCTCGCTTATCTATTCGCATATCAGTTGCAAAAACTATTTTGAATTGAGTGGGTAGTTTTTATCCGCTTAGTTCAACAAGATTCCATATTTAAAAATCACCTGAAATACAAAATGGCACCATAACGAAGCTAGAAATTCAGGAGAAATCCCAGAATTTGAGGCATAAATAGTGTGGCTATCATTTGTATAGGCAATATATGTGCCAGATAATATAATCAATGACTTATGTAACTGAAATTTGTGTGGAGGGCTATTTATGTCGTATATTTGAGACATGTAAATTAACAGACTTATGTAACGCTATAAATTTTATATAAATTCTGTTGTCTCCGGGTCGGCACAGGATTCGTAATATAACCTCCGTTAAGGTTTTTGCATTGTACGCAAAGGCCTGAATTTTCCTTGTTGCCATAGCTGAGGCGAAAAACAGCAAAACTGATTCAGGCTATACTTTGGATATTACACTGGGACAATTCTCACCGACATGCCAGCTTTGCGTGGCTGTGGCAATTGAAACTGAGGTAGGCACAGAAATGCGCTGACTTGATTTGCAACAAACTCAACAGACTTTTCGTTGGCATTACAGGATAAAACGCTATCCGTTTCATGGGGCCCGGATTTGCGTTTATTTCGTCAACTGGCGTCCGGTGAAGCCCTGCCCATCCTACGTGAAGTCATGCACGACAAAAACCATTCTGTTGTCCGACAATCGTGAACTACGACTATAATTTTTTTCATTGTTATACCTTAAGATTATTAAAAAACATCTGATACGTAAGATAAGCATAACCAATGTAGGAATATGTTTACAATCATGCTAATGTTGGCGGTATAGATTGTCAATGCGACTTTTTGTCGCACACCAGAAAGGAGCTTTAGATAAACAGTGTTACGCTTATTAGTGAGATAACAAAACAAATTCAAGAACTCGTTCTTGGCGTTCCTGGGGTCAGGTTCTAGACCCTGTTCGCTGCTGCTGCTCGTTGGTATGACAAAAGTCACAGACACTTGTTGAATCTTGGTTAGACTGAAGGTCGAAAATAATGAATAACAACACAATTAGATAGCTGTACGATTTGCTGTGAAAGCAATTAAAAAAATAGGGCGTCAATGATGCATAGAATTAATAAGATAGTACTGCATGTGATTGTTTGAGTTATAGTTGAAACTGGTGTTCAGGAAATTGAAAAAAGCGGTGTGTCTGGTTAAGTTATGATACGTAAATTCAATTCTTTGTATACCTGTAACGACAGATACTTGCACTGATCAATAATACGAAAACATATGAAACAATTAACTAGGCTTTCTACAGTTTTATTCCTTGGGATTTTTGTGGTACTCGTGCTAGTTATTTCTGGGTGTGGGTCTTTTATTTCTATAAAAAACTCAAAAGAATCCCGGTTAGAATCAACGGTAGGAAATATCTCTAATTCCTCTACTAATATTGGGTTGCTGGAAGTTAGTAACTTTGGTTCAAAATCACTACCTGTCTCTATTCCAAAAGAAACTTACATAAAAAATATTGATCAAATTGTATTTTGGGATAAGCCGCTTTTAAAAAGCCAGCAGTGGGCTTCAGAGGGTTGGAAAAATATGAAGCTAGGCGCTGTAGATGGTGCGAAAATTGGCTTAGGGCTTGGCCTAGTTGCTTGTGTGCCTTCAATTATTGTCGGCGACCTTTGTCAGTATAACCCAAAATGTCAAACTAAAGCTCTTCTTATTTGTGGAGGAGCATTGGTGGGTGGTCCTAGTGCGGGTTTGGTAGCAGGTGGATTATTGGTTCCTCTGGTTCACCCTTTTCTTGCAGAAGAGAAAGATCTTGAAGACTTTTCTTTTGTTAAGAAAACAGTTGTACAGGCGATTTGGGATAATTTGATCAAGATGGGTCATGTTCAGCAGGTCAATTCTCTTGATGAGAATGGTCGTCAGGTTAAAAACAATGATCAGTATAAGGCTTTTGAATTTGGTTTGAGCAATAGACCATTTGATCGCTTTATAAAAATACAACCCTTAGAGTTTAAGCTTATCCATAGCCCCTACGGGACTCCCGAACAATTATTGCTAAGCGTTGTTTTTCAATTGACATTGCTTGATAAAGACAAAAAAGAAGTTCTCATCAAAGAACAAATTCAAATTGATGAAGGGCCTTATACGTTTGCAGAATGGTTTGATAATGAGGGGTTCTTATTGAGAGCACATATAGAGGAAACCTATCAAAAATTAGCTGAACGTATTTTTGCAAAAATACAAGCCGACTCGCATTCTGAGCCGAGTAAACATGGTTTTATGTGAGATGTGGCGGGTAATCAAATTTAAGGGTTCTGGCTAGCTTTATAAATGCGCGCGCACCCAATCCCGCCATTGAATAAACAGTACTGGATCAATGGCAGCAATAACCGAACGCTGCCATGGCGACCCAGCCCAATAATCATCCTGATCTATTCCGCACATTTGTCCGCCCGCTTCTTCCAGAATTAAGCAACCTGCAGCATAATCCCAAGGCTTCTGCCCGCCATGTAAATACAGATCAAAATAGCCGGCTGCCGTGTAGCTCCATTCCAACGCACTTGCGCCATAACCACGTTGAGAGTAGTAAGGTGGGTTCGTTGCAAT
>JAHZIU010000418.1 GCA_022601315.1 Betaproteobacteria bacterium | reverse complement strand
TTGATCGATGAGGCGCATTATGACAGCTGTGACTGTTTCCCCAAAATTTCAGATAGTTATTCCAAAAGATATCAGAGAATCCATGGGTCTGGTTTCTGGTCAAAAGGTCCAAGTATTAACATATCGCAACAGAATAGAGCTGATTCCTATCAAACCAATGAAAGAAATGAAGGGATTCTTAACAGGGATTGATACCGAAGTAAAGCGTGACAAAGATCGCTTATGAACGTTGTCGATTCTTCTGCCTGGTTGTCTTATTTTGCTGGTGATTTAAATTCAATGGCTTTTTCGGAGCCAATAGAAGAAATCGACAAGTTGTTAGTTCCAAGTATCACAATCACAGAGGTTTTCACATGTATTTTGCGCCAACGTGGTGAAGATTTAGCACTTGATGCCGTAGCCCACATGGAGCAAGGAAAGGTAGTGCCATTGGATAGTCCATTGGCTATTGATGCCGCTCAATATGGTGTTGATCTAAAATTGCCTTTAGCTGATAGCATTATTTATGCGACAGCGCAAAGATTTAACGCAGTGATATGGACTCAAGACATCGATTTTAAGTCATTGGAAGGTGTGAAATATTATGCTAAGCATAAAAATACGTAAAAAAAACAGCGTAGATTCTAGTGCTCCGTCTACTTTAAATTGACGGAGCACTAGTCTGAATATTGCACCAACACGTTAGATTTTGGCCTGTAATCGTTATTCCTGTTGGTTTTTAGCAAATTTCTAGAAAATACAGTTTGTAATTACGACTCACTTGCTGGTTTTTTACTTGCCCTCAATTGAATAGAACGCACATGCGCTCTACGCCGCAGAATAACTGCGTCTCCGGTCGCGAGCACGCTCAATTCAATACAAGGCGGCGTTTAAATTCCACCAACTGGTGCAATATTCAGGCTAGAAATCCGCCACAAAAAGGTAGTAAACGGAAATCACTCAGAAAAACAAGCTTCTTCAGGCGCTAAAAGTCAGAAAGGAGCTCAAGAACTTTCTCACAGAAGTGGGTAAGGGAAAATAAATGAGTGTTATTCAGCAGCCTGCTAGAATGATGAAGCTTGATAAATATATGGGTTATATGGGTCAAAACGTTTTATGAAAAACCACTTTCGATTAATCAGATTGACCAGTACCGCCATCTTATGTGGAACGATTCTAATGGGTTGTGCCACAACACCGCCAATAAAAGAATCTTCGGTAGACAAGATTACAGTAGCGCCCAATAAATCAACAATTACAACCGATGATGATCAGAAAGTACCTGCGAAACAAGCAACCACTATAAGCGATCGCTGCAGGCCCACAACAACAGATCAATCTAATGCGGTTGTCGATGCCGCCGCCATGCATCTAACGCCAATCTGTATTGAAACACGACCATTAAGTTTGTCAAGAATCAAAACTTTTGCGATGCTCGCGAAAGTTAGTTATTCCAGTGATGCCAATACCATCAAATCCGTCATGGGAGAAGACGCGCAAGTTATCAAAACTGATGCACTAGAAAAAGCGAAATTACGCGTGATAGTATCGAACACAGTACCCGACAATCCCGGCCAATACATTGCGATTAGAGGCACGAGCAACTTTAAAAATGTCATTCTTGATGCGAGCTTCAGCAAACGCACCAGCCGACGTTTTCAGGTCAATCTACACGCTGGATTTAAAAAATCGGCCGAATGGGTGTTTGATGCGGTTGCACCAGAACTTGATAAATCTAAACCCGTATACATTACCGGCCATAGTTTAGGAGGCGCAATCGCTGCCATTCTTGATGGCTATCTCCGGACTGCCGGCTTCACCGTAAAACGCGTCGTAACCTTTGGCCAACCCAGAGTAACCGATAAATTTGGATCTTCGGTATTACAGCTTGATGCAATCAATTTTCGTTTTCTTCGTGTGGTGCATGAGAAAGACGCCGTCAGTCTTGTTCCTAAACTTGGCTGGGTACATTATGCCCCTGAGTTAGTGATTCATGCCGATAAGTCTTTTTGTATTTGGCCCGGTCGCTATGTCTCGGAAAAAGTTAATGGCAAGAGCTTTATGAATTGGTTGAAAAACCTGACCGCTGAGCATATAGGTAATCCAAAAGATCATTCTATGAAGAAATATCTTAAACTGTTAACGGTGTTAGCGAGTGACCATCGTGAAACGAATCTGACACCGCCAGAATCCAGTATCGGTCATTACTGGGGATGTACCACATAATCTTATCCTAATCTTCAGTTGAATGGTCTTGACCAACTGATGATTGCAGGAGGAGAATGAAAGTCAAGGGTTCTCTCTCACTAATAGGAGTTTTGATCATGCAAAATGAAAATAGCAATGCCATAGAAAAATTTGATGATCTTGCCGCACTCGAAACTGAAATTCGTGATGCGCTCGCACATGGCGCACATATACAGGAGACTGTCCATCGCATAACCCTCAAAGCGATGAATGCTAACAGCCTAGATCTGGAATCAATGCGTCGAATTATCACGGCTGTCATACAGGGCGTGCGTGATGGTGCACAGCATCAACTACAACATGCGAACGAACAAACACACAGCGCAAAAACTCAAATTACCGAGGCGGTTACAGGACTGGATTCAGCACTGGCACGATTTGCCGAAGCTTCTAAACTCGCACTTGAGGAAGCATCCGGTCGCGCACAAAAATTCTCCGATAAAGAATTATCCCGTACGCGTACAGAACTGGAAAGTTTAGAAGATTTATTTGTCGATACGCTGCAAGACACTGCTAAGGTCACACAGGGCCTGGTATCAGAAACTTTGCACGACCTTGGTAAGCATGCTAAAAACAACGGAACAGCGGTCGGTGAACAATTAAAAGAAACGCTTAGCATTCTTACCCAGCAAATGACTGCCGTAGGGCACGCCCAATTGGAAGCCGGTGCACATTTA
>JAHZIU010000417.1 GCA_022601315.1 Betaproteobacteria bacterium | reverse complement strand
GAATCCACTATCAATTCAAGGTCATTGGGGTGATTTGATGGAATTGTGGTTGCACGATATATACCGACATCACATGCAGGTACGTCCAGACCTAATTGGTCCATAAAACTAAGGCCAACACCGCTACCAGCGCCATCGGCAAATCCAGGCAAGGGTAAACCTAATTCTCCAAATACTTTTGTTCCTCGCACTACTATGCTGCAATTACCTTTACCCCATGACAGCATTAAACCATTTGCTGGCAGTGCTGAAGGATGACCAACTTTGCCGGCAAATGGTATGGGATCTGAATAAGAAGGGCTGTTAACTGCATCGACAGCTAACACTGTCGAGCCAGTATCACTGTTAGTTGACCATGCAGCAAAATTTAAAACATCATGTGGTACGTACATGTCTGCTCTGGTAGTTGCATTGTATGGATTGATGCCTTCTTGACCTTCAGGTTCGGCCATGACACCAACCAACACGCCTAATCCATAGTTATTACCTCGATAATAATCAGTAAACCAAACACGTTCATCGCTGGTTTGCGTTATAAAATGAGCTGCGTTGTGGTTTTCCCCAAAAGTACTTAATTTATGATCGCCACTGTGTTGTCCGTATAGTGGGAAATTGCCAGAACCATCTGGGTTTTGCGTATAAATATGGAAAAGATTATCCAGTGTTGTAAATCCACCGGCTTTACCATTTGTATGCCTGAAAGGTAATCCGCCAAAGATTTGCCAGCTGGAGTAGGCCAATCGGCCATCTTTTAGGAGATAGGGGTGTTGTTCCTGCGAAAGCGAATGATGACTGGCCAAATCCAGATTTTTTCCGGTGATGTCCATTGTCCAGATACGTGTCCCAAGTTTAGTATTGGCTTCCCATACTTGAGTTGTTGCGTTGCCATCTCTGGTTGAGGTAAATGCAATTCGTGTAGCAGAGATAAATGTAGGACCTGAGTCAAATATACCGACCTCATAAGGTATTACGGTGGTTAGCCCTGTTTCAACGTTGAAGAAATGTAAATGTGCCCCTTCTGATTTTAATCTTTTATTTGGCATTTCCTTAAAGCCAAGCTGAAAACTATCCGCCATTGGGTCTATTGCACGAACGTTTAGATTTTTTTTAATAAAGGTTAAAGGACCTTTAAATACTGAAAAAGCGATGGTTTTGCCATCAAAAGATACTGCCGGATCTAAAGCTGCGCATGCGTTTTCCATAGTAGATGACGCTGAGCAATTGTAGATAATGGTTTCATCACCAGCGGCGTCTCTGTACACTAAATCGCAGGGGGCTGTAAAGTTACTGAAAAAATTAGTGACATCCGGGAGTGCATCATACATGTCCAAACCAGTAAATGTTTTGGTTTTGGTTTCGGTAACACCGTTAATGGTTAGGTCTGCGGTTACTGTATAGGGTGTAGTTGTTCTCTCACAACGAGAGTAAACTATTGGGTCTTGTGCAAATGCAGATGATAAATCAATAAAGAAGAATAAAACTACTAATATAAATCCATGAGATAAGCTAAGTAAAAATTTGCAGCGGCTTTTTTGCGTGCATGAAGTATCTGAATTGTGAAGCATTTGGCTCTCCTTGTGCATAATTTAAATTGACTTGGCACAAGCAGACGCATGTATGCGGAGACCTGGATACAGATTGATGTATTCTGGTATTTCGGAAATTGATAGTAGATATCAATTTTTTCGCTATCTTGGCGGCTCCACTGTCTTTGTGTTTTAAAGACTGGTAGCTTTGCGTCCCCACCTCACGATGGGTATGCCTTTGTCATTAACATTTCTGATAGCGGCAACTTAATTTAGAGATTGAATGTTATTTTCAACCCAGATTTTCCACTAGGAGGGTTATCCAATGGAAGCCGTTAGAATAACCTATTGAATATATTTGTGACTCTGTGAATTATGGCTGCTTTAATTTGCAAATATTCCATCCAGATTGTTTTGATGTCGGTTGTTTATTTCATTAGTTTCTCGTCATTGAAAAATCCCAAATGGAAAACCTGGGTTCAAATATAAAATTATTTAGATTTGTATTCAATTAGATGTGGTGATTCTTGATAATCTGATAATACATAGTTTCATGAAAACTTCTGGTATTAGGTCATCAAATATAATGTGTAGATTTTAAGAGAGGAATGAAATTACTGCCAAGAGAGTTGTTTACAGGCACTTGCCGTGTTCATCTAGATTGCATATTAATAAAATTTATTTTTTAAGAAAAATAATGTCCCAAACACTATGCCCTAGTTTTAGTCCACGTTGCTCAAACTTTGTTAATGGCCGATATTCAGGGCGTGGTGCGAAGTTTTTTTCCGTGTTAATCAATTGGGGCTCGTCACTAAAAACCTCTAAAATTTGTACCGCATAATCTTCCCAATCCGTTGCTACGTGGATATAGCCACCAATTTTAAGATAGTCGCATAGATGATTAATAAGTGTGGCTTGTATCAAACGGCGCTTGTGGTGTTTGGCCTTAGGCCAGGGATCTGGAAAAAAAATGTGAATACCATCCAAACTTTCTTTTGCCAGCATGTGTTGCAATACTTCGACTGCATCATGTTGAATAATTCGCAGGTTGGCAAGTTCAAGTATTTTAATTTGATTCAGTAGACTGCCGACTCCGGGTGTGTGAACATCGATTGCTAAGTAATCTTTTTCAGGGTTAGATTTTGCTATAGCAGCTGTAGTTTCACCCATACCAAAGCCAATCTCTAAAATTTTTGGTGCACTGCGACCAAAAACATGATCTAAATTAACCACTTTGTGATCAAATGGAATGCCGTATATTGGCAGTAAAATTTCGCAAGCGCGACGTTGTGCATTTGAGACGCGCCCTTGTCTGAGAACAAAGCTACGAATCGTTTGTTTCATAGGAGAATGACAATACTAATGGTTAAAAATTTACAGAACTTGTAAGTTTTGATGCTTTTTATGAGCTTGAACTGGCAATGATGCCGCTTATGGGTGAGCTGGGATTTGCGCTATAAAGTTTCTTGGGCATGCGTCCAGCCAAATAAGCTTCACGTCCGGCTTCGACTGCTTTCTTCATGGCCGATGCCATCAATACCGGATTTTGAGCAGCCGCAATAGCTGTGTTCATTAATACTCCATCACAACCCAGTTCCATCGCAATGGCCGCGTCTGATGCCGTCCCTACGCCAGCATCGACCAGAACTGGAACTTTTGTGTTTTCAATAATAATTTGTAAATTCCATGGATTTAATATGCCCATACCTGACCCAATTAGTGAGGCCAGTGGCATAATAGCAACACAGCCAATTTCTTCCAGTTGTTTAGCAATAATCGGATCGTCAGATGTATAAACCATCACCTGAAAACCTTCTTTTATTAAGATCTCCGCTGCCTTGATCGTTTCAACCATATTTGGATAAAGGGTTTTAGGATCGCCAAGAACTTCCAACTTAACTAAGTTATGTCCATCCAATAATTCTCGTGCCAAACGCAAAGTACGTACTGCATCTTCTACTGTGTAACAACCTGCTGTATTAGGTAG
>JAHZIU010000082.1 GCA_022601315.1 Betaproteobacteria bacterium | reverse complement strand
TGGTCGGCATTCGGCCATTACAATGCTGGTTTTTTCACGCATCGTTCGAAATATAACCTGATGAACTAGCTACTAATTCTATCTTAAACACATTTTACTCTGTCAATAGAAAGTGATACGCTACTCTGATATTAGGCATATGCAAGATTTAATAAATAAATGAATAAAGAAAACTAGTATGAAGGCTCCAAAATTTAGTTATAAAAATTGTGTCGATCTGTCTGAAAAAGTAAGTTGGCGACTGGATCAAATACTACCAGAAGATACAATCTTGAACTTTGAAAAGCCCCATATGCCTGAGGCGCTAACGGAAACAGATCAACTTACCTGTCTTAATCAATCTGAACAACTTAAATTGAATCATGTAAGAAGTAACAGTTACATGAATTTCTTTGCATTTCTTGAAGAATATATTATTGTCCTCACAGTGCAGCATGCACAGGCTGAAATGTATGGCGATCATGATGCCATTCGTGCGCTTTTGCGTTTCAGTGAAGAAGAACTAAAACACCAAGCACTATTTAAACGCTATTGTAGGTTTTTCGATCGAGATTTCGGAACATCTACCAAAGTTTTAGATCAACCCGCAGCCATTGCAGATGTGATTTTAAGTAAATCACCTATCGCTGTGCTGCTCATCACTTTACACTTTGAAGTGGTGACACAACAGCATTATATCGAATGTATTAAAGACGACGACGCACTCGATCCATTACCCTCTAGCATTTTGAAACATCACTGGTTAGAAGAAGCCCAACACATAAAGATTGATCATCTTGAACTGTGTAAGTTGGCGCAAGGCATGCCTCCCGAAGCAATTTCTAAAGCCTTTGATGATTATTTTGAAATTCTTTCAGCTTTAGATGGGTTACTGGAACAACAAACTGACATGGATATTGAAAGCTTACAAATTGCTGCCGGTCGTCAATTTACAAACGAGGAATTCACAGAAATTAAAAACTGCCAATATCATTCCTATAGAAATGGTTTTTTTGTAATGGGAATGGAAAATAAAATATTTTTGAGAATCACAAAAGACCTTTCGCCAATTGACTATGAGAGAGTGCTCGAGCAAACCGAAATCTTCAACAAACAAAAAAATACAGAATTAGTTGGAGACTAGCGCTTTATGTCTGTGACCAACAATATGCTTCATATCAAACTGGTCAATATGCTAGGCGAGGATGCTGCCGGAAAATTGGCAAATGAAATTTTGTCTGAGCTGAACTTAACCAAACTTTCTACCGCCCTAGACCGCTATAATTTTGGAAGATGCCTCACTAAAAAGGGAGGGGTTTTTGAATCCATAGGAAAGTCTATTCAGATTCAGGCTACGCTATTTTCGCAAAAGTGGGCTAAGCAAACAAACCAAAAGCCGGATGTCAAGTCTAGACAGAATTTTGAACATAGTGACAAAATCATTGAATCTGCTTTCAATAACATGCTTGATGGTGTTCTCGTCGTTCAAAAAGATGGCACCCTACTTGTCTTAAATCAGTCAGCAGAACAAATAACCGGGCTTGGAACAACTTTTCTCGAAGATAATAAAGAACATGATGAATTCGGTTTTTTCAAACTTGATAAGCAAACACCACTGGCGCATGATGAATTACCCATTGTGAGAGCATTAGGTGGAGAGACCGTCACTGGATACGAATTGTTCATGCGCAATATTTCTGTTCCAGACGGCACTTACATCAGTGTTAATGCTTCGCCGATTAAAGATAGTGATGAGCAGATTTATGCTGCTGTTATTGTTTCTAGGAATGTTAACGATAAAATAGAAGCTGAATTTGAGATTAAAAAGAAAACAGCTGAGCTTGAACGAACCTACAGCGAAATTGAACTATTTTCATCTCAAATCTCTCATGACTTGGTTAGCCCTCTAAATACCATAGTCGGTTTAACAAGATTCGCGAAAAAGGATCTAGGCAATCATATCTATGATGAAGTCGAAAGCAACATAGATAAGATTCAAGAATTGGCCGAGAAACAGATAACCTTAGTTAGGGACATCATTAATCTTACCAAAGCTGATAACCTCAATGAGCCAAGTCAGACAATTGATATTAAACAAATCGAAATCGATATTCGAGAAAGATTGTCCATCTTAATGGAAGAAGTCGACGTAGAATTGATTTTTGAGAACAAATTTTCCGGCGATTTTTTAGTTCCAGAAACAAAGTTTACTCAGATCCTAGAAAATCTCATTTCAAATGGTGTGAAATACTGCGATAAAAACAAAGCAAATAGATTTGTAAAAGTTGTTCTAGAAAGTAAGAAAGACAAATTACATATTCATATCGAAGATAATGGGCTTGGCATTCCTGAGATATATAAAAGTAATGTTTTCTCTATGTTCAAACGATTTCATCCAGACATAGCATATGGCAGTGGATTAGGCTTGTATTTGATTAAAAAGCATGTCGACTACCTAGGCGGCACTATTGACTTTACCAGTACTGAGTCCGGCACAGTATTTCGTATCACTCTGGATCAAAACAATAAATTATGACGCAGACTACCCCCATCGCTTACGATTACGCCGACGCCTGCTATGCGCTTGCCTGGCTTCTGCTTCAGTGGGTGGCGCTGGCTTTTTCCCTGCATAGGGATTCTGACCAACTTTAAAGTCGACCCGCAAGGGGGTGCCTTTCAGTTTAAAAGTTTCACGAAACGTATTTTCGAGATAGCGTCTATAGGTTTCTGGCACATGGTTTAGCATGCTGCCATGTACGATAATTAATGGCGGATTGGAACCACCTTGATGCGCGTAGCGCATTTTTGGGCGTGACATCCCGCCACGTGGCGGTTGGTGTTTCTCGACCGCGGCCATCAGCGCACGCGTTAATTTAGGTGTTGGTAAATTTGCCATTGCTGCGGCATAAGCTTGATCAATTGATGGCAACAAACCCTTCATGCCGCTACCTCGCAAAGCTGAAATATAATGTAGTTTAGCAAAGTCAAGAAAAGCCAGTTTGCGATTTAATTCACGTTTTATC
>JAHZIU010000416.1 GCA_022601315.1 Betaproteobacteria bacterium | reverse complement strand
GCGTGACCAATATGTCATGCGTTTCGTAGACAAAGTAAGTTGTAATGCTTCTTTGTTCATCCAAGCGAACATAAGTACGTTTTTACTTGTGGCATCTTGTGTAATGACAGGAATCAAGCCTTGCTCATTGAACGCAAGCTGATCAATAACCTCATTCAGTTTAAGAGAGGTATCATCGAATCCTTGCTCAAGCTTTTCAAAATATGCGTGTTTCATTTTGAAAAATCGTCGCGATATTCAGGGCAGGCACAATCTCCTTGATGCTGACATAGTCGGTAGTTTCTATAATGTCCATAGGCAATAAGTCCAGCACCAATGGAAGTCAGCATTTTTTCCCATACTTCGCTCAAGAACATTTCGCTTAATGCGACAGCAAGTATCAAACAAGTCACACCCAATAGACCTAAGATAAGCAGGTGATAACGTTTGTGCTGTCTGCAGCTTATTGTTAATGCAAAAGTACTTGTCGGAACTACTGCAATTACCATCCATGTATGAAACGCTTCATCGTTTAATTGTAATGCCGCTAAACCTGGTAGTAAGACGACGAGCAGTGGAAAGGAAAGGCAATGAATTGTGCAAAGACAAGAGAGTCCAATTGCAGTTTTATCTGTGAATATCTGAAAATTTTTCATCTAAATAGTCTTCTAAGCTGCAATTGCCATACAGTCTTCGCAAATGCCATTCATTTTTAATTATGGGCTAACAAGATAAAATCCTGCGTGTTCAACTTTTCTGAAGTTCTAAGATAGTAGATATGTTGCAACATATCATAATTAATTGGAAATACTTTTTCCACGCAACTACCTACCCTTCGGTTGGGTGTTTCTCATCTTCACTTCCCGTAATGCATGATGCTATGCCTATCACCTGAACAGCCACGCAATTTACGGAGTGGGTGTAGATAAGCATGCGAAACTGATCTACTTAAGTGGGTCATAAGTATCTAAAATTGATCCACCTGTTTTGTTAAATCTCAGAGTTTGAGTTAGGTCCGCATTAAGTGGACAGATAAGCCGCTATAATTATGCAGTAATGAAACTGAAATCGTAAAACTATTCGGCAAAACGATTTGACTGCAACTAAAAATGAAGTGAAGTGTAACCTTTTCCATACCGTGAATCTTTATTTGTAGCAGCAAATTGACAAAATCCTTGTCACCACCGCTCAATATTCCAGTCTCATATTCTGACACGCCATTTATTGAGCTTTGGGATTGTTGGGCAATTGATTGCCAATCTTTGTTGAATTAATCATCAGACTGGTTGTTCCATGCAGGAAATGGATCTTTCAAAGTAAGCCAATAGTCATCGCCGGTTTCAAGTTCCGTATCATTCAGCAAGCACTCATCTAACCATTGGCATATTTCTTGTTGATTCAAATTTTGGCCGATAAAAACTAATTCTTGCCGCCGATCTCCATCAGGTTCTTCCCATTTTTCTAGTATGGATTTCAAATAATCTTTATCATTCGGCCACTCATTTTTAGGTACGGCTTTCCAGAACATGCCGGCATAACCATAGCGTGCGATGCCACCAGCCTGATTCCACTGGCCCGCATAATCCGGGCGTGTCGCCAACCAGAAGTATCCTTTTGAGCGGAGCAGCTTACCTTCCGACCAAGGTTGGTGGAGAAAATCGTAAAATCGCTGAGGATGAAATGGTTTTCTGGCTGTATATACAAAACTGCTGATGCCGTACTCTTCGGTTTCAGGTATATGTTCTCCGCGCATCTCCTTTAACCAACCAGGGGCTTGTTTGGCATGTTCAAAACTGAATTTTTTTGTGTTTAAAAGCTTGGACAATTCAACTCGTCCGTCTTTAATAGCAATTATTTCAGCATCAGTATTCAAACTACGCAAGATGCTTTGCAGCTGGATTAGTTCATCCGGACTGATCAAGTCAATCTTATTAATCAAAATCACATCGCTAAATTCAACTTGATCAATCAAGAGATCAGCTACACTGCGCTCGTCATCATCTCCAAGGCTTTCTCCTGCCTCCTGAAGCATTTTCGCCTCTTCAAAATCTTTCATAAAGTTGACCGCATCAACCACTGTTACCATAGTGTCGAGTCGTGCAATATCCGATAAACTGACACCTTTGTCATCAGCAAATGTAAACGTTTCCGCTATTGGTAACGGTTCGGATATTCCAGTGGATTCAATAATCAGATAATCAAATTTTTTCTCGATGGCCAGTTTACGCACTTCAACTAGTAAATCTTCGCGTAAAGTGCAGCAAATGCAGCCATTGCTCATTTCAATCAGTTTTTCCTCAGAGCGGTTGAATGAAATCTCTTTTTCAATAATGGATGCGTCAATATTGATTTCGCTCATGTCATTCACAATAACCGCGACACGTTGTCCTTGCCGGTTATTAAGAATATGATTTAGCACAGTCGTTTTACCTGCACCCAGGAAACCAGAGAGAACAGTAACTGGTAATTGTATTGAAGGTTTATTCAATTTACTTGGTACAAGCATAAAAATAAATTCCAGGAAATCTGATTAATAATGCTATGATACAACATATCGTAAATTAAGTTAATTAGATTGTTAATCTTGTCGCCTTTATAAAATCGTTGGGTTGAGTATATTTCCGTAAATTAACTTGGAATCAGATGTTTTACCGGACTCGACGAATACGAGTTGTTGATCGGACTGTTGCGCCAGTGCCCCACTGGAACGCTGCGGAAAAATAGGATCGGTATTTCATATGGCACTGGCACCTCTGCCTTGTACTTTGATATGCAGCCAGACTGAGCTAGGCCAGATTTACAGATGGATAAGCGCTATAATTATGTAATAAATTAACTAAAAACGTAATACTGCTCGGCCAAATTAACCTTGGTAATTTTCTTCGTAAGATGGCCCAGTTTCTAGGGCTTTGCTTAAAGCTGCTTGGTATGCTAGCTCAGGATGAATTACACGATTGATTCTTTTCTGCGACGTGCCATAAGCCAGATTAATCCGGAACCAATCAAAAACATATTTAATAATGTTGGCTCAGGTACGGAAACTAGATTTTCTCTTGCGCTGAGGGGAGTTAGGTTATCGCTTGAACTGAATGTTTTAAAATTTCCATCTCCAAATCTGAATTGAGCCTGTTGATGACCGTCGCAACAATCTTCTAACCCGTAAATATTAAGCGTGTGGTTTCCAGCTGTAAGGTTCAATGAATTGATACTCAAATACTGAGATGAATTATTATAGTTACCACGCCACCACATATTATTTGTCTTAAAATCATATGCTGTACCATCGACAAAGATTGCACCGCCATGACCAAAATCAACGCCTGCTCGAAACTCCCATAAGCCTGCATTCTTTGCAGACACATAAAAATCAATAGTCGATTTAATTGCAATATTTCTGTTAGAACCACCCGAAAATAAAGTGCGATTGGCAATTTTATCGTAACTCTCAACGATTGCTGTTCCATATCCAGCTGTCGAGGTGACAACAGCTGCATCAACTAATGATTTATATGCCGCAGCATCAATCTGTCGGTCAGCTGCCGAAAAGCCAGTATCAATCTTAATTAAGCTAGCATGACCACTCGCCAATAACGTAAACAACAGTACTATTACAGTTGAGAATCTAAAAATAG
>JAHZIU010000081.1 GCA_022601315.1 Betaproteobacteria bacterium | reverse complement strand
TTGCTGGAATTTAAACCCGGATTTTTTCATTAGTTTCCCATCACTGGTAAATTGTCTAATGGAAAATCTGGGTTATTTTTGCCATGTCGTTATAAAATCTCCATTTTTGACTACTGTAATTACTCTGCCGTAGAATCTTGCTTCATAAGGGCTGTGGGGTGTATTGAAACCTGAAGCCTTTTGTCGAGGACTAACCGTGCCGTTTACAGTTTATTTTATTATGAGTGACGCAGATTCAATTGATAGTTATTTCCCCCACAGGGCTCAAGTTGAGATGCATGCGAGTAGGCATGCAATTGATCAAAAGCAAGAAATTGGCGACTGTTTTACTGAACCTGAAAGCAAAGGGTTTTCAGAAGAGTCGTTATATCTGAATAAGTATCTTCATGAACGACTGGAAGCTGTTAAGGCGGATGACCAGAGCAAGTCTGCTATTTTGTGCGTCCCTATTCCTGATGCTGGAACAATTCCAACAATCCTAAACAACGTTTTCAACATTGAAGCAGTTTCTAACATGGTTGGCGGTGCACTTGGTACCGGTGAGCAACCGACTCCTGAAGTAGATATAGATATACTAGTCGATGAAGACCATGCATTTTTTGAAGAAGAAATGCCTGAGCACGACGAAGTGGGGGAAGATAATAAGCAGGAAATCAGGGCAACTGGCGTTCTTAAATTCTTTGATTTAATCCCGGATTGGCTTGCCAACAACCTTGATGCTTCCATTGTGCCTTTTGAGGACAGATGGCTTGCGACACTTGATGTAAACTTGAAAAGTACTGGGCATATTATTGTTAGTGCCGCTCCAATCGGTATGAAATTAGACCCGAGTACAAACCACAGAATTATTGTGACGTCGTTCATGCAAGGGACTGTTAATACAAATGATGGTGTGCCTCATCCAATGGAAGTCGAGTTGGATTATGACGCGTTTATCGGGATACTTGATGATGAAATAGATATCCCCGGCGGTGGCGAAAAAACAATTTTGGCAATTAACGAAATTTATGATTCGGGCGATACCGTTGATGAACAAATTGAATCGCTAAGAAGTGCAAGTGTAGAACAAGAAGACTTCATGGATACCGTGGTTGCGGAAATTATTCCCGATAATGGGAGTGATGGCGGTGATGAATTTGAAGCTGTCGAAGATGACGAGTTAATGGAAGTTGAGTTAACGCTTTCCGGTCATCGCAAGGATGAAATTGATCTGGTGTTGGAGCAGCAAGTTGTCGTTTATGTTGATCCGAAGCACTTGGCGTATGCCAAAGCACAACTGGC
Organism: Betaproteobacteria bacterium; assembly: GCA_022601315.1. Lineage (GTDB taxonomy): Bacteria > Pseudomonadota > Gammaproteobacteria > Burkholderiales > Nitrosomonadaceae > Nitrosomonas. The sequence goes on along the minus strand of JAHZIU010000081.1, from coordinate 8,607 downwards.
AGAAAATCTTGTTTTTTTAGCAGCCGATGTTTCATTGTCACTCGGTTTGTATAACCCTGGGGCACCCCCTGATCACATTGAAAATTCGGAGAAGAATGATTATCTCCAGTTTTATTTAAATATAAGAGAAGGCAATGGTAACACTTTGATCGATTCTATCGTTTTACATGGTGGGCCACTATTAGCGCTTGCTAAATTAAAACTTCCCAATCATTTGCCAAAACGTAAGCCTCAGTTGAATTAGTCCTGTATTCATATGATGTTCTAGATTAACTTAGCTTTCCGGCTGTATTAGATTAGTTTAATCATATGGTTATCTGTTTTTGTTTGTTGCGCTATTTTAATTGTGGTTCCGCGGTAGCCTTGACGTCGAAGGAATTCTTCTTGTGAGAGTGACTTTCTTGGTGAAACGAGCTGTTGTCCATGATGCTCTGTAAATTCTTCTCGAGATAAAATGATATTATTATCTTCTTTTGCTGGGCTTCTGTGCAAGGAGAGGTAATCAGTGCTGAATTCTGCCAGTTGTTTATGTCAATTTTTGCATTATTAAAATAGCTTGGACTCATTCACCGAACTTTAAATCTAAAAACCGCAGTTGATCGCTTTAAATTATATGCAACCTTATAAATATGTGGAATTTGTATGCTGTAACGAAACGCACCTTCTGGGTGAGTCACGCTATGATGTTTATAGCACGCTGTTCTTTATTTCTGACTGCGTTGCAATTCGTTGTAATAACTCGTTATTACGCCTCATTGCGTCTTGTCAGAAACAAACAACAACGAACGCTAAACACCATTCAACTGCGGTTTCTAGGTTAAAAGAATATGTATTGCAGCAAAAGTAAATGAGTATCCCCTGCAACATCATTTACTTCCAGGCCAGAATGATATTATTGATTCATGCCTGATTGGTACGTGCTGTTATGGTTTAAGAATAATTCAGTCTTTGCATGGTCAAAAGCTGATTCCACGTCTTCCACATAGACATAAAACGAAACAGGGGATTCGCCGAGAGATTTTTCTGATCTGGTTTTTCTCCTTTATTTGCTTCTGTGTATGGTGCTCCGGTTGTGCCAATTTGGAGCGCGGCATACACGATATTGCTATCAGACGATAGAATACTTATATTCAGAGAGGATGGAGCACAATCTTGTCGGCGGATGCGTCCATTATGTTTGGTATTTATTAGTCCGGTGTGGTTGGTTTCCGGTTGGTGTGAAATGCGTAATGATTTTTGTAACTTCCGCCTTGACAGAATACAAGATATACAAATAACAAAGCAAACCTTTCGCGATGAGAAAGGCAAAAGGCTGTATGATAATAAACAACTAATGTATCAGGCATCTGATAGAACAAGACATTCAACTGAATCAAGCTGAGTGTTGCACAATCAAGTCAGAACTTTAATTGCTGCTTAAATAAAATACGCTGGTGATCATCATGAAATCTGATGCACTTCAGGCTGCCCGTTTGATCATTAATCAGACCTATTTAACCGACGAAACGGTTCTGATTAATAATTTGTTGACACATCTTTCCGCTTATCCAGCAAATGATATTTATGCCTGTGCGCATCAATTGGTAGCGCAAGTGCGTAAGAACAAAGCGCGTGAGTCTCTGACAGAAGCTTTTTTACACGAATATCAACTCAACAGTGATGAAGGTATCGTGTTAATGAGTCTCGCTGAGGCTTTGTTGCGTATTCCTGATCAAGCCACACAGGATCGGTTTCTGGCGGACAGATTGGCAGCCGCTGATTGGCATAAACATTTGCATCACAATGATTCTTTTTTGGTTAATTTAACAACGGATGTATTGCAACTCTCAGGTCAATTTGAGCAGCGTTTTACATTGCAAGAGCCGCAATGTCAGCATTTGGTTGAGAAATTATTAGCACGTCTGGGGCAACCCTTGATTCGTAATGCACTCAAACAAGCTATTCATTTGTTAGGCGCACGATTTGTGATGGCTGAGACAATTGATCAAGCAATTATCCAGAGTAGACAGCATCCGGTTTACCGTTATTCCTTCGATATGTTGGGTGAAGCAGCGATAACTGCAGAAGATGCAGAACGTTATTTTCAGGCCTATCAACGAGCCATTGATCAACTGGCAACAGAGGCGCATTGCGATACGCTTTTTGACAATCCAAACATTTCTGTCAAATTATCGGCTTTGTGTCCGCGCTATGAACCGCTGCAGTATCAGCGTGCGGTGCCTGAATTAATTGATAAAGTGGTGCAATTGGCAATACGTGCGCGAGTAGGCAACATTTCACTGACGATTGATGCTGAGGAATCGGATCGATTGGAGATGTCGTTGGATATTTTTAATGCGGTTTTTTTACATCCTGATCTACGTAACTGGCCGGGTCTTGGACTGGTTGTTCAGGCTTATCAGAAAAGAGCTTATAACGTGATCAATTGGTTGGCAGAATTGGCGGTAACTAAACAGTGCCAAATTCCACTGCGGTTGGTCAAGGGTGCTTATTGGGATAGTGAAATCAAGCAAGCGCAGGAAAATGGTTTGCAGAATTACCCTGTGTTTACCCGTAAATCTGCTACGGATGTATCTTATCTGGCGTGTGCGCAGTTGCTGCTGAGTCGGCCAGAAGCTTTTTATCCACAATTTGCCACACATAATGCACATACAGTTGCAGCGATTTATCATTTAGGTGTGGCGCACCCCGGTTATGAATTTCAGCGCTTGCATGGTATGGGTGAACAGCTTTATCAAGAAATTATTGAACGTCAGCCCTGGCACATTCCATGCCGTATTTATGCGCCTGTTGGTAATTATGAAGATTTGTTACCTTATCTTGTCAGGCGTTTGCTGGAGAATGGTGCGAACACTTCATTTATCAATCAGGTTGAAGATCCGCATGTCAAAATTGATGAAGTGATTAAAGAGCCAATTACGACCTGGGCAACCTGGCAGAAGACAAAACAAATTTCATTTCCTTTACCCGCGTGTTTATTTGGAAACAATCGCGTTAACTCACATGGATTGAATCTAGCAGACTCACTGCAACGAGCGAAATTACAGGAGCGCTTACATGAATTGGCCGATAAAAGTTATCGTGCTGCACCGGTAGTAAACGGTAAAGTTTACGCTGGTGAGAAGCACCGAAAGGCAGCACCGTATGATCAACGTGAGACAGTTGGTAGTGTTATTTATAGTGAAGAGAATGCAGTGGCTGATGCTGTTCAGAGTGCGGCATTGGCTTTTGATAATTGGCGTTTGTGTCCGGTTGAAGAACGTGCCGCTTACCTGAATAAAGTGGCTGATTTGATGGAGCAGCAAAGGGCGGAATTGGTCTCGTTATGTGTGCGAGAAGGTGGAAGAACCATTAAAGACGCGTTGTCTGAAGTGCGCGAGGCTGTTGATTTTTGTCGTTATTACGCAGCTTGTGCATTGGAGCTTTTTAACCAGCCGATGAAATTGCCTGGCCCGACAGGCGAAGATAATCAGCTCAGGTACTATGGTCGAGGCGTTTTTTTATGCATCAGTCCATGGAATTTTCCGATTGCTATTTTTACCGGTCAGATTGCTGCCGCACTGGTTGCAGGTAACACAGTTATTGCCAAACCGGCTGAGCGAACAGCGCTTGCTGCCATGGCCTGCACATTAATTTTTTATCAAGCAGGCATACCTAAATCAGTCTTGCAGTTCTTACCCGGCCAGGGTTCTAAAATCGGTAGGCAATTGTTGATGGATACCCGAATTTCTGGAATTGCTGGCGTAGCTTTTACGGGTTCGACCCAGACGGCACAATTGATCAATAAACAGTTAGCCGAATATCAAGCCATAGTGCCGTTGATTGCTGAAACAGGTGGCCAGAATATTTTAATTGCGGACAGTTCTGCGCATAAGGAACAATTGGTGCAGGACGTCATTCAGTCCGCATTTAATAGTGCTGGTCAGCGTTGTTCAGCCTTGCGAGTGCTGTATTTGCCACTGGAAACGTCGGATGAGGTTATTGAATTGTTAATTGGTGCCATGCAGCAGTTGATCGTTGGAAATCCTACTGAATATGCAACGGATGTTGGTCCGGTTATTTCTGCTGATGCAGTGCAGCAATTGACACAACATTGCAACAGAATGCAGCAAGAGGCCAACATTCTGTATCAGATGCAAGATAACAATAATCTTGATAATGGCAGCTTTTTTCCACCCAGTTTGATCGAAATAAAAGATCTGGGTCAATTGCAGGAAGAGATTTTTGGCCCTGTGTTACATATTATTCGTTATCACACGAACGATTTGGGCCGTGTTATTAATAGCGTTAATGCAACCGGTTATGGATTAACGTTGGGTATACACAGCCGCGTTAGAAAAACCATTCAGAGCATTCAACAGCAAGTGAAAGTCGGTAATATTTACATTAACAGGAACATTATTGGTGCGGTGGTTGGCGTGCAACCTTTTGGTGGTATGGGGCTTTCCGGTACTGGTCCGAAAGCAGGTGGGCCGGATTATTTGCGTCGTTTTGTTGTTGAGCAAACGATTACAAATAATATTGCCGCTATAGGCGGCAATACTGGATTGCTAGCACAGAATTTACGATAAAGTGAGCAATTTATCGTTTTTGGATTGTTGTGCTATTCAGCAGTTTATGATTGCTTTCTGCGTGCAAATCCTAATCCGAGCAGACCTAACGCTAGGAGCGCAACAGAATCAGGTGCAGGTACTTCGACCCATCTGACTACCAGATCTATTCCCAGATCAGCCGTGCTTGGATCAAAACCTATACTGTTGGGGAGATGATCAGCTGTACTGTTCGCACCCCAAAGTGCAAGCAAGTCGCCATTAATTCCGTTGGGATTTGGTACACCGTTCCCACCGACACTTGTTGTGCCTTGTACAAATTTAAAGAATGTATCAGCATGGACACTTGGATCAGAGAAATCAGCATTAAGTGTACCAAGTAGCTCACCTGCAGCAACTCTAAAGTCCAGTACGCCACTCAAAGTAAGCAGACTACCTCCTTTGTCATCCAATATAAGGTGGAGTTCAAAATTATTATTACCAGAATGATCGTCAATGTGGAAGAAACTGGTGAAGTTGGTGTCCAGTGACACAGAAGAAAAATTTGAGCCACTCATGCTTTGATTGCCGGTGGCATAATGTAATCCACTAAAGCCAAAACCATTATCTGATCCTGATAATACTTGGGATATGGTATTAGCTTGTGAAGTTGTTGCAAACACAGTAATGAGTGATGCAACAAAGATAAAAAAGGTTAATTTTTTCATTTTACTTATTCCAATATTATTAAAGTATGTTTTTTTATGAACATGAACCAATGAAAAGCAATATTCATGCCATAATAAATATATAATAATAATCAGTTGGTTATATTAAGTGTATATTTTTAGCCAGATAAATCGTAAGGAATTTCGACAATGGTTTTGAGAATTAGGCTGATAGTTAATGTCGGAAAATAGTTTGGCAGTACAGTTAATTTACCCAAGTGCTCCGTCAATATAAAGTAGACGGAGCACTAGAAGCAATTGCGTTAGAGAAAAAGGTAGCAATAGTAATGGATAAGAATACTTGTAAGATCTATTGTTGTTTAAATGATCGCGTATTCATTTGGCACTTATAATTTGATGGCGAAACCTTTATTTGAGTAACATCGCTTAATTTTGAGTGCTGAGTGAAATGATCAGAATGACCGACATCCACAACTATGGGATGGAGGTTTTTTTTATCAGACAATAATACATAAATTCGTCGGTATTTTCTTAGTATTTTATTGACAAGTTAATATATTCCCGGAATCATTTGTTGTATATGATAGAAGACACTCCGTTTTCTTCTTTAATGAGCTTGTTTTTAGAATAGGTGCAACCATCATATCAACATCTCTTTTCAGTGGCATCAAAGATATAAACATTTTGAATACTTTATAAAGGTGTTTCTTGGAAAACATACCCTTACATATAATGCTTATTGCATTGTTATTTTTATTGATTCTTTCAGGATTCTTTTCTTTATCTGAGACCAGCATGATGGCGATTAACCGTTATCGCCTAAAGCATCTTGCTAAGCAGGGCCACCGAGGCGCACGTTTAACAAGCAAATTGCTGGACAATACAGACCGTCTGCTTGGCGTTATTCTGCTGGGTAATAATTTACTCAATACTGCTTCAGCAATGTTGGTGGCAGTGATCATTGCGACATTCTTTGGTCAACATGAAATGGCTTTAGTCCTTGGCACTGTATTAGTCACATTTGCCATTTTATTATTTAGTGAAATTACCCCAAAAGTGATCGCCGCAACATATCCTGAACCTATTGCATTTGCGGCTAGTTATGTGCTAACACCCTTATTGAAGATTTTCTATCCGGTTGTATGGTTTGTGAATCTTTTTGTCAATGGACTCTTAATTATTTTGCGACTAAAGCCTAAAGAAGGGGGGGTAGAACAAAAAATCAGCACGGAAGAGCTTAAAACATTGGTGCTGGAGGGTGGTCATTTCATACAGAAGAAGCATCAGAGTATGTTGTTAAATCTGTTTGAACTGGAAACCGTTACGGTTGACGATGTAATCGTGCCACGCAGTCAGATTGAAGCGATTGACTTGAATGCAGATGATGACGCAATACATTCTCAATTACTAACTTGTCATCATACACGCCTGCCGATATACCGTGAGCGAATGGATAACATTGTTGGAATCGTGCATGTGCGCAAAGTATTGAATCTGATGCAAACTGGCAAAATAACCGCAGCAATACTTAAAACCGCGATGCGCGAACCGTACTTTATTCCTTCTGGTACACCACTGTTTACACAACTACAGTTATTTCAGGAGCAGCAAATAAGGGTGGGTTTGGTTGTCGATGAATATGGTGAATGGTTGGGCTTGGTAACTATTGAAGATATTCTGGAAGAAATTATCGGTGAATTCACAACCCAGGCGCCGACACAATCCACTACTTTCCTAGAGCAGGCGGATGGCAGTGTTATTGTTGAAGGCAGCACTTTGTTGCGAGACTTGAATCGTAAACTGGGTTTACAGTTTCCCTTGAAAGGCCCAAAGACCTTGAATGGCTTGATTCTGGAATATTTGCAAGATATTCCAGAGGCTGGAACAGGGCTTAATATTGATGGCTATCCGATGGAAATTTTACAGACTAAGAATCAGGCTGTGAAAACAGTGCGCATCTGTGCTATTCCTGTCACGCCAGAGCAGGAAGTGTCTGAATAATTAGTGAAGGTGTTTAAAGTTCTGTCAGATTAAGTTTGTTTAGTGCTTATTAGCAAAAGTTATACGATCCTCTTCAGTGGCATGATCTTTGCATTCTCCTCTTATTTGTGATCGCCCTCTGACGAAATAATTATCCAGCTCTATATAGCTTTCGCGGCAATAACCTGTTTCGTCAAGCTTGGTTTTGAGCTTATCATAAACAACTTCTTTAGCGCGTTTTATCATAGCCTCACGATTTGGTTTCGCGTTTTTCGTCATACCGCCATCACCTTTTCCGCCGCTTCTCATGCCGCTTCCGCGCATGCTGCCGTCTCCCATACCACCACGCATACCACCGCCTCCCATGCCGCCGCGCATTCCTCTTCCACCACTTTGCATACCACCACTCCTTTCTTCCGGAACCGCCATTGTTATTGTGTAACTAAATAATTTCGAGCCGTCTTTCTCAATATTGGTAGCAAAATACTCTTTTATTTCAGGTGTTCTTCTTTGATTGCTTGTGCATGCCATCAAAGATAAAGAAACAAAAAAAATCAGGGCATAACTGATTCGGCTCATAGTGGATTCTTCCTTTAAGTATATTTATATGTGTTTTCATCGTATAAAAGTTTAGAGAAAGTATTTGCAAGATTGGGTAGGATCTATGTAAAGATTTGTAAAAATAAGTGCGGTTATCGTTCTTTATGGCAAGATGAACCGTGATTGAGCACTCATTCAATGGGAGTAAAGCGGTGAGTCAGATTCTTCTTGTGGATGACGATGTAGAGTTGTGTGAAATGTTGGTCGAATATTTGAGCTCGGAAGGCTTTGTTATAGATGTTGCCCATGATGGAGAAACCGGGGTACAGATGGCTTTGTCCGGCGATTACGATGTGCTGGTGCTTGACGTTATGTTGCCGAAACTTAATGGCTTTGACATCCTAAGGCAGATTCGCGTTGAGCTGAAAACACCTGTTTTGATGCTCACTGCGCGAGGAGATGATATTGATAGAATTGTTGGCCTTGAGATGGGTGCTGATGACTACCTACCAAAACCTTGTAATCCTCGTGAATTGGTGGCTAGATTGAGAGCAATTTTACGGCGAACGCAACCATCCCAACATACGCGTAATATGGCGCATACGTGGGATATTCTTCGTGTTGGAAACATTGAAATTCATCCTGAATCCCGCAAGGTATTCCATTCTGAAAAAATACTCGAGCTGACCAGTACAGAGTACAACATTCTGGAAGTGTTGGTACGAGAAGCAGGTCATGTGATTACAAAGGAGGTGTTATCGGAAAGGGCCTTGAGCAGAAAATTAACGCGCTATGATCGCAGTATTGATATGCATGTAAGCAATCTACGGCGTAAATTTGGGGTAGACTCAAATGGGCAAGCGCTTATC
>JAHZIU010000080.1 GCA_022601315.1 Betaproteobacteria bacterium | reverse complement strand
TGGAAGATCTCACCACCTATAAACAACTGAAGAAACTTGGCTGCGATACTATTCAAGGTTTTCTTATTGGAAAGGGCATGCCACTACCTGAACTAATCGAAACGTTAGCAAAACAACCACATGACCTATTATTTCAGATGTACGATTAATAACTCAGCAAATAGGTGCATTCATTGATTGATTGACTCGTGCATTGTTAAGGATGGGCATTAAGTTGCACCTGCCAGTAACCTACATCCAGCCACTCGCCAAATTTATACCCAACTTGTTTGAAATGAGCGACCTTTTCCATACCGAATTTTTCATGTAGTGCAACGCTGGCAGGGTTTGGAAGCGTAATACCGCCTAATGCGATATGTATGGATTTTTCTCGGAGGGTGGAAAAAAGTGCATTATATAATTTTGTACCCCAGCCTTTGGATGTAACAGTGTGTGCCAGATAAACAGAAACTTCTGCAGTATTTCGGTATGCCGCACGCTCAATCCATTTTGATGAATATGCAAAACCGATCACGTCGCCATCGTCGACGGCAACCAACCAAGAAAATCCTGACCTTTTAACTTTATTAAAGCGTTCGATGAAGTGTCCTGTATTAATCTCATCCTCTTCAAAAGTAATCACCGTATCTCGAATGTAATAATTGAAAATCGCAGTGATCGCTTCCGCGTCCTGTTCTGTTGCTTCTCGAATCATTCAGTCTCCAGATATTTAATAGATCACAAACCACAATGATTAAATCGTTTTATCTATAACCCATGGCAAATGGTGCAAAGTTCACGTTTCACTTGGCCTTAAATCATTCTTTTTAGTATAATATTTATCAAAGTCCCTAGTACTCATAGGGGTTTTTCTTTAGTGTTATGCTCAGAAAAGCAACCTTTTCTGAGCATAGACACATTCGTTAACTTTTAGTCCAATGGTGAAGGTAAATTTATTACGCCAATCCGAAAATGCATACGATTGAAATGGGTTAGTGCATTGTCATCAATTTTCCCAGTGATTGAGTTGGTAAATCGAGCTGGCTCAATGGCATCGACCATCCGCTTTCCGTAGATATGTCGTCATTTGGCAATATGAGGCGAGTAGCTCCTGTGGGTCGTAAGCGGTCTGCCGGATTGCATACCTCACTCATTCCTCCATTGCCATTTCCAATTCCAGCCAATCTTCTTCCAGCGCAGCAACTTTTTTCTCAAGCGTCGCATGGGTTGTACTGAGTTGGTCTACTTCGTCACGTGAGCGGTTGGTATAAGTCGCTGGGTCTGCCAATTGGCGGCTGGCTTCAGCCAATTCCTTTTGTGCAATGTTCAAGGCCGCTTCAAGTTTTGCTTGTTTGGAGAGCAAAAACTTTTTGTTTGGTTTGGATGGTGTTTTTTGTCTTGGCTTTGGTGTCGATGGTTGAGATTCTGCGGCCTCACTAGCCCGGCGTGATTCTATCCAGGTCTTGTAATTTTCCAGATCACCATCAAACAATTGTGCTTTACCATCCGCCACCAGCCACAATTCATCCGCCACTGCACGCACCAGACTTCGATCATGGGATACCAGCACGACGGCACCCGTGTATGCTTCCAACGCCAGTGTCAAGGCATCACGCATATCCAGATCCAGATGATTGGTCGGTTCGTCCAACAGCAGCAAATCCGGTTTTTGCCAGGCTAATAACGCCAGTGCAAGGCGGCTTTTTTCCCCGCCTGAAAAACTGCTGACCGAACGGTCTTCACCATCACCACCCAGGCCGAATCGTCCGAGAAACTTTCGCAAATCCAGTTCTGTTTGCTTGGGTGCTAAGCGAATCATATGTTCCAACGGCGTGGCATCACTATCCAGGTTTTCTAATTGATGTTGTGCAAAATAACCAATACTAATATTTGGCGCTAATTCCACGGTACCCAAAGTGGGTTTGATCTCGCCAATTAATAATTTGATTAATGTCGATTTTCCTGCGCCATTGGGGCCAAGTAGCGCAATTCTTGCGCCCGCTTGTAGCACAAGTTGAACATGCTGAAATAATAAATCCTGCGCATAGCCAAAGCTCATATCCTTCACACGCAATAACACATCAGGGCTACGTTCAGGTGCATCAATCTGTAACTGAAAATGGCCATCTTCAATATGCATTGGCGCAATGCGCGTGATGCGTTCTAACGCTTTGATTCGACTCTGTGCCTGTTTGGCTTTGGTTGCTTTGGCACGAAATCGGCGCACGAAATCCTCCATATGCGCAATTTTTTTCTGCTGTTGCTGGAGTGCCTGCGCATGCTGCAACAAACGCTCAGCACGTGCGCGCTCAAAATAATCATAATTGCCGGTATACACATCAATCTGTTTATTATGGATATAGGCGACGCGATTAATGCAGGCGTTAAGAAACTCTCGATCATGCGACACAACCATCAAACTCCCAGGGTAGCGTGCTAAATACTGTTCTAACCAGATTATTGCTTCAAGATCCAAGTGATTGGTCGGCTCATCCAGCAACAACAAGTCAGCACGATGCATCAATGCGCGCGCCAGATTCAAACGCATACGCCAACCGCCGGAAAACTGAGTCACCGACTGTTCCAAAGTATGATTGGCAAAGCCTAAACCGTTTAGCAATTGTGCCGCCCGTGCGCGCGCCACATAACCATTAATCGACTCATAACGCTGCTGTGCTTCGAACCAGGCATCATCATGCTCATCCTGTGCCAGGATTTTTTCAAGTCTGCGCAATTCCACATCGCCATCCAACACAAACTCAATGGCAGGCTGGTTCGAGTTAATAATCTCCTGCTCAACAAAGGCAATGGTTTTACCCGTCTGAATACTGACGTCACCACTGTCCGGTTTGATTTCCCCACGAATCAGCCGAAACAGTGTGGACTTTCCACAACCATTTTTTCCAACCAGGCCGACGCGTTGACTGGCAAAAATTTGTAAATTGACCGCCTGCAGTAATGGCACACCACCCTGCAAGTACGTCAGATTCTGAATATTGAGCATAAGCCAATGACTAAAATTATTATGTTTAAACCTAAAAACCGCAGTTGATCGCTCAAAGTTATATGCAACCTTATAAATATATGGAATTTGTATGCTGTAACGAAACGCACCTTCTGGGTGCGTCACGCTTTGATGTTTAGAGCACGCTGTTCTTTATTTCTGACTGCGTTGCAATTCGTTGTCATAACTAGTTATTACGCCTCATTGCGTCTTGTCAGAAACAAACAACAACGAACTCTAAACACCATTCAACTGCGGTTTCCAGGTTAAAATCTACTAAACAAATGAAAAATTAAAAGGACGACATTATAAAACTAAAATTTCCTAAAAAATATCAATTAAATCCGCAACAATATATGATAGGAAAAGAATCGATCAGACAACGTAAGGCATACGAGAGGATGAACACTTGTGATCATCTAATATTGGCTTATGAATAAATCAATATTTCCTGAACCCAATCATACAACCACATAAACAATAAATCTAATTACAACAAGTTTTTAGGCTTTATTCTAAATTAACCACATTAATTATTTATGCTGCTTTACTGAAAAGATTAAACTTTATTTCAAGCCATGTTTTGTCAAAAAACCACTTGACAACATGCAATAATCCACCGCCACCATAAAGTTGTCACAAAAAAGTAACGAAAACCCGCATGGGTTCTCACGTTTAATATAACTTATTGTTTTTAATATAAATACTGTAAAGTATAAAAATTAATCAAATCAGAAAAAGTTGTTTTGCATAGAGCAGTTAATGCTTAAATTTACAAACTACTCACAAAGTTATCCACAGATTTTGTGGACAACAATTACTTTCAATTTGCTTGTCTAAAT
>JAHZIU010000079.1 GCA_022601315.1 Betaproteobacteria bacterium | reverse complement strand
GGTCCGAGTCCACTGTTTACGAGTGCCGGTGCTGTAACGAAACTTTGTTCGAATTCATTATCACCAACTATATGTCGTGCCTCACCTTCAGGACTAAGGTTAGGTGCGGGATTATCAAACGCATTACTACTCTGGACGAAAACAGTGGTATCACCTCCAGAGCGCTCATTATTAATCGCTATCACTTCGATATTCGAAAAAGTACTGTCTCCCTCTTGATTATAGGCAGTAATAGCAACATAAAACATTGCGCCATCAATCAATTGTGCTGATACCCGTGTCTCTGTCCCAAGATCCATACTGTTGATCGGACCTCTAGGGTTTGGCATCGGATAGGGAAGCCAATGCAACCGATATCCAACAGAATTATCAACTGGTGACCAACTAACATTAACCTGTTGACCCTCTACAGAATAAAGAACAACGGGTGCCGCCGGTGGCGCAGCAAAAACATTTTTACAGAATATAAATATAAGAAAACCAGATAAAAAATAATATTTCATAATTGGGGAATTGGGTAAAAGAACTGTTACTTACAGTTTGTGGGCTTTATTTTTTGTAAACACAGAAAATGTCACACTAGTACATCGTCTATTTTTCTTCTCAGAAATTACATCCTTTTAATTATATTTTATTAAATAAGAATAGTAATGATAATGATTGTCATTATTATATCAAATAATAGATGTTGAGCATAGTCGTCGCTTTTACCAATATAAAATGATTGTTCACAAGTTATTCCTAAATTTTCGTAGCCTTATAATCTAGCCTGAATATAGCACCAGTTGGTGGAATTTAAACGCCACCTTGTATTGAATTGAGTGTGCTCGCGACCGGAGACGCAGTTATTCTGCGGCGTAGAGAGTATGTGCGTTCTATTCAATACAGGGCAAGTTAAAAACCAGCAAGTGCGTCGTCAGTACAAACTGTTATTTTCTAGAAATTTTCTAAAAACCATCAGGAATAACGATTACAGGCCAAAATCTAACGTACTGGTGCAATATTTAGGCTAGCTATTTTTCAACCTGTACAAATCACTTTTTCCAAGCAAATTTTTAATTGGGATCAGCAATAAATTGTATTTCCAATTTGATGCGAATGAGAATATGTATTATTATTATTAGCATTACATAAAATCATAATGCATCACTGTAAATAATTTTAAAAATCTTCTCTTTTTGGAGTCAAAGTATGGCAGTAGCGGTTATAAATCGACCGAATATCGGATCATCAGGAATAATTGAGATTATAGACGGCATCGAATTTGTAGGATTCGGCTCTGGCGGATTTGGTAAGGATGACTTTCTTTTCATTGGCGATGAGTTAGACAATATCTATCAAGCCGATTTCGGTAATGACGAGCTCGCAGGGGGAGGTGGGAACGATGTATTAAAAGGCGGAGCTGGAAACGATACGCTTGATGGCGACTTCGGCAATGACGATCTGGATGGACAAAGTGGTACTGACAAGCTATTTGGCGGTTTAGGAAATGACATCCTACGCGCTGGCGGTGGACATGATCAGCTGTTTGGCGACCTTGGTAACGACACCTTTGGTTTTTATGATTCTGGATTTTTTCGGGTGCTTGATTTTACACCTGGGGAGGACCGATTATTTTTTGATGCTACAACATTAGGCATCAACAGCTATGATGAGCTCGTCCCATTTGTAACCGCTATCAGCGAAAGTGAAGACAGTCTAAAGGTTGAATTTGGCCCGAATGCCTGGATTGATTTTGTCGGTGTTCAGCTCATTGATATATCACCTGACATGATCGTTTTCGAGATATAACCTTGTTGGTTAAGACTACTTAAAAAAACCTGTTGTGCAATCAACAGTCATTTGGCTGCAAGCTACAGTTTTTCAAGACCACATCTACCCTTTCTCGGGACGAGCAACCTGACCCTACTCTAAATATCATCTAAGTAAGAATTTAGATAAATAGCAATTGGGTACATTTTTGCAAAAAAATTATTGTGCTCTCAACAGATCCGTTAAGCACATAAATACTAACTATAATTGGAAGGTAAATACTATGAAGAATGAAATTAAGTTCATGATTATTGGTGCTGGCATTTTTTTGACATCATCATCTGCATGGGCAGAATCACCAGCGACACCAATGTTATATGTTTCCCCTGATGGGCCGCAAGTTCATTTTTATTGGGATGAAGTGCCTGACGCTGATAATTATACGATTATTGCAACTGACATTGCGAACGGTTCTCTTTTTGGTGTATTTGATATGGGCAACTTAAGCCGTATCAGTGAGACACTGCCAGCAGGCAGCGGTTTCTTTGTTTCTGTCCGAGCAGAAAATACGGATGGTGCTAGCGCCTATTCAATTCCACGCCAACTTATCGTTTCGGCTGATGCCAGTACACCTACCAGAGAACAGGTGATTCAAAACTATGCTCGTAATGTGATCTACAACACCTATCGTGATTTAGCAGATCGTGCAGAAAAGCTCAATACTGCGGTCGTTAAATTACGATTTGAAACAAATGACGTTAATCTTTCAGCTGCTCAGCGACAGTGGGTTAATACACGGCGCCCCTGGGAACAGTCAGAGGCATTTTTATTCGGCCCGGTTGACACTGAGGGGTTAGACCCGGCGATGGATAGCTGGCCTGTGAATTCGACTGACTTACAAAATTTATTGGATAGTAATACAGAATTAACCGTCGAATCAGCCAGTGCATTTAGTGATGATTTAAAAGGCTTTCATGTCATAGAGTTCTTACTATTTGGACAAGACGGTAATAAGACAAGTGCGGAATTCACAGAAAGAGAATTAATGTACTTAGGCGCAGTAGCAAACGTATTGGCCAATGATACCCAAAGATTAGCGCAGGGTTGGAATCCAAATGAAGGAAATTTTCTTGCAGAATTTTCCCAAGCGGGCATCGGTAGTACGACATATACGAGTCAAACAGCGGCACTTCAAGAAATGATTGAAGGCATGATTGGCATTGCCGGTGAATTAGCAAGTGTAAAACTTGAAGATCCAACAAGACTAAGAGACGCTACACTGGTTGAATCACAATTTAGCTTTAATTCACGCGCCGATTTTATGGATAATGTCCGGTCGATTCGTAATGTTTATACCGGAAATTATTTATTGTCTGAAGGACCCGGTTTAAATGCTTTAGTGAAGTCAATAAATCCCACTTTAGATGAAACAATCAATAACCAGATTGAAGCAGCAATTGTGGCGATTAACGCGATCCCTCAGCCATTTGCAGAAGCAATTTTAACAAGCCCTGCCGATGTACAAACAGCTATAGATGCAGTAAATGCACTCCTAGTAACACTGTCGAATCAGTTGTTACCTTTGGCAGAATGACCATTTGAAAATCAGAATTTCCCGTTAATTTATTTTTTTAATGGGAAATTCCAGGTAATGATTTCTGTCTGAAAATTATAAATTTACTCAGAAAATCGTACAGATTTACACATAAACACATGGGCCACTTCAAACGAAAAATTCAGAAGTAACGTCTCTGAAGCAGGCAGCACTCCAGAGACAAGGGTAGCGTAAATTACATTTGACTCTGCAGCCAGTTCTGAATACCAACTTTTTGCATCACATCCAGCTGAGTTTCACACCAGTCAATATGCTCTTCAGTATCTTCTAACAGATCCTCTAAAAGCTCTCGTGACACATAGTCCTTCGCCTCTTCACAAGCTGCGATCGCAGCAATCAATGTCTCACGACCAGTTTGTTCTAGCTTGAGATCACAGGCTATGCACTCTTCCACTTTTTCACCAATCATTAGCTTACCAAGTTCTTGTAAGTTAGGTAAGCCTTCTAGGAATAAAATACGCTCAACTAATGCGTCGGCATGTTTCATTTCTTCGATGGATTCTTCGTACTCATGCTTTCCTAAGTCGTTAAAACCCCAGTTTTTATACATTCGGGCATGTAGAAAATACTGATTGATAGCCGTAAGTTCTAATTGTAGTTGGCGATTGAGCCAATTAATTATATCTGCATTACCTTTCATTATTGCCTCCTCAGGCGAGATTCTCGAATAAACGAGTGGGTTATTAGTGAGAGCAAAGGCGCCGTTTTTTATGCATTTAATCTGTATCTGCCCACCTTTGTGGTGGCATATCAAACCAAAAACCGGTTACACCCGAACTAAATAAATCTAGAGCTGTATACTGTCATCAGTTAACAGAGCAATAACCGTACAAATTTGCACTACACTTAAAAAAGGCGACTCTGTATTAATAAGTCTACCTATCCAGTATATTTAGTCAACTATTTAGTCAGAATTAACTTACCATTACGCGTTCGGCGTAATAGATATTGTTCACCCCGATGCTGAATTAACAACACAT
The DNA here is from genome assembly GCA_022601315.1 of Betaproteobacteria bacterium. Classification (GTDB taxonomy): domain Bacteria; phylum Pseudomonadota; class Gammaproteobacteria; order Burkholderiales; family Nitrosomonadaceae; genus Nitrosomonas. The sequence continues at coordinate 17,841 of JAHZIU010000079.1, read as the reverse complement.
CTCCATTTACAAATAATAGATCGCTATGAATGGTAGCGTCTTGATTCGGGATCACAGGTTTATATGAAATAGTCTTATTGACATGAGTTATGCTTAAATTATCCATCACGATACCTACGTTACATTAATAATGATAATGATTCGTATTATAGATATTTTTGGCTAGAATGCAATCTGCAAACCAATTTTCAATAAAGCTTTGATCTGCTGTGAAAGAAATTACTGCTGTGGGTGTAATGGAACTGAAAATAAACGGTTGGACTGAATCGATTTTGCAAATACTTTTGAATCTCGTGAATTGCTGATACGCCATGTATTTCAGCTCTGCTAGCAAGAAAATTCTGCAATCAACTATCGTTCGAGCGTGGAAAAAACTTTTATCAAAATGGTTACAAGCTAAGATACTAAATTCGTATTTATTTTAGCCCGCATCTACTCATTAAATCATAAATGGTCGGACGACTAACACCCAGTAATTTAGCAGCTTTAGCAACGTTCCCATCTACCCTTGCCAATGCCTTCACTAAGGCTTTACATTCTTCTTTTTCACGTACCTGGCGAAGATTTACTGGCTCAACATCAAGGTCAGAAACTTGCAGCCCAAGGTCTTCGGCACTGATCTGCGGCCCTTCAGCCATTATAACAGCACGCTTAATACAGTTTTCCATTTCACGCACATTCCCCGGCCATTGATGCATTTCAATTGCAGCCAAAGCTTCTTCACTAAAGTTTAATGAAGCACGCCCTTCTTTAGCACAAAATTTGTTTTTAAAGTAATGCGCTAGTAGGACCGCATCGCCTTCTCTGTCTCTTAAAGGTGGAATATTAATAATGATTTCGCATAACCGATAGTAGAGATCTTCACGAAACTCACCTGTCTCCATCAGTTGCTTTAATTTCTGATGCGTTGCACAAACAACGCGCACATCAACAGAAATTTCTTCACGCCCACCAATACGTTCAATGACGCGCTCCTGCAGAAAGCGTAGTAATTTAGCCTGCAATGGCATTGATAGATCACCAACCTCATCAAGAAAAAAAGTACCGCCATTAGCCAATTCAATTTTTCCGAGTGTTTGCTTGTTAGCGCCTGTAAAGGCCCCTTTCTCATAACCAAAAAGTTCGCTTTCCAGCAAAGCTTCCGGTATTGCTGCACAGTTTATTGCCACAAAACGCTTATCACCACGATTACTCAATTGATGAAGCGCTCGTGCCATAACTTCTTTACCTGTACCACTATCACCCAATAACATTACTGTGACATCGGAAGGCGCAATTTTCTCAATGCTTCGACATGCTTTTATTAAAGAAGGCGCACGTGTAAATATACCGTCTATCGGTGAATCACTTTGCGTATGTAATAAATTCCGATTTTCTTCTTGCAATGCATGTAAATAAAAAGCTCTTTCAACAACTAATCCCAACATTTCCGGATCAAAAGGTTTTTGATGAAAATCGTAGGCGCCTAACTCAATAGCTTTTAAGGCATTTGCATGATTTTGATTACCAGTAAGAACGATCACTTTAGTATCTGGAACCAGCGCAAGTATTTGTTGTAATGTGGCGAGTCCTTCGGTAGACCCGTCTGGATCCGGTGGCAACCCGAGATCCATTGTGACAACGTGTGGTTCAAACCTGCGCACTTGAGCCAGGGCGCTTTCACGATCTGAAGCAACCAATACTTCATACGTATCAAAATTCCAGCGTAACTGTTTCTGCAGTCCCAGGTCATCTTCTATAACCAACAATTTCTTTTTGCTCTGATTCGCTTGCATGCTTTTACCTACTTTAAATTTATTAATTGAGAAACAAATTACTTTGAATTTTGTACATATCTCAAATAGATGTAAACTTTATCGACACTTTTGAACTTTGATTTAAATAATCTTAAAAAGACGTAATCATCCACTCAAAGTGTAAACCACGGGTATTAGCAAGTATCTTCAAGGTTCTCAACGATAACCAAAAGAATTTTAGTCATCCGGTATTGATTTATTAATTAATTAATCGACTTCTCCTTACTAGTTAAATCGAATATGTTTTTCTAATGACTTTCTTGAAGCTTTAATATGATTTGAAAAGTTGTACCAATCGATTCAGTACTTGTCACCTCTAACCTTCCCCCAAGTTCCTGAACATATTCTCTACTCTCAAAAACACCGATACCCATACCGGCAGATTTAGTAGATTCGAACGGTCTAAAAAGACGCTCTTTAATAAACTTATCACTCATACCTTGTCCAGTATCCTGAATCTCTATTACTATTTCTTTTCCTATTTTCTTCAAACGGACCCATACCTGACCATCTTTTGGCGTTGCTTCAATTGCATTCTGAATAAGATGACCAAGAACGCGTTCAAAGCGAGACCGATTGGCAGTGATCGTTAAATTCGTATCTTGTAGCTCTAGTATGGGTTTTGGTTCAAACACTACTTTACTTTCTACAATCTCCTGTAACTCCTGATCTAGCGAAATTTGACTGAGCGTTTCCTGCGATCCGCCATTGCTCAATTTTTCCAAGAGTCGCTTCATTTTATTGATCGACAGATCGACCGTTTGAATCATATCATTCTGAAATTCAGGATTATTTTTGTGCTTCTCAGAATTTGAAAGTAATAACGATAATTGAAAAATCAAGTTCTTTAAATCATGCACAACAAAAGTGGACATGCGATTGAAAGATTCAAACTGGCGTGCCACCATAAGCGCACGGGTTGCTTCATCTTGAGCAAGATAACTGGCAGCCTGATTACCTGCCACTTTAAAGAGATCACTCACTTCCCAATTCAGTTTGATCTTACTTCTAGGTTTTAATAATACGACAAACCCCAATAGCTCCCCATGAAAAATTAATGGAATAACTAACCATGCATCTGGAATTGTACTTAGCCATTGTGGCGCACTCAGTGCGTTGTATTTTTGGGGGTTGGTCTCATGTTCTTGCAAATCAATTATCCACTCCTTCTTTTCCAAAAATTCGCAAAATGAGCTATTCGTTTTTTCAATCTCTTTAATTATTGGAACATTCCATTGTGCAACTTGTTCAAAATGGAGTTCCTCACGCTTTAGCCATAAAGCGCCGCCAGGGCTTTCAACTAATTGGGATAATGCCTGAATAACACGTCCTCTAAGTTCAGCTTCACCCTCAGACAATGTGCGTGTAAAACGTAGCCACTCTTCTCTATAATCATAGTTATAACTAAAAAAATGTTTACTGATAAACACCTTCAGCCAAGACCGGATGGTGCCAGAAAATAACACACCTATCAGCAGTATGACAGCACCAAACAGGAAAGTCATTTGCAAGACAATTCCCCAGCTTCCCCCTGAGAAACGCAGATAATATCCAACGGCTGCCATAACAAGCAGATAGACAGCTGTTCCAAACAGTGTCGCTGAATAAAAGATCACATTACGTGACACAGCAATTCCAACGGCCCAATGAGGATTCCGAGCTGCTGATACCGCAATTAATGGAACAACTATAGCGTTAACAATGCCTCGTGTCGCCCAAATATCTTCGTTGATATGTCTGAACAATAATGCATCACTATAAAAATAAAAATCATAAATAAAAATACTGCCTACACCAAGGCAAATAAATTTTATTCCCCAACGTTGTTCAGCCGGCGCATTCCGATAAAACTGCTCAACCAAGGTGATACCGATGATCGCCATTACAACATTACCCACGATACTACTTAAAGAATTAATTGAATGTCCAGGAGCAAATGGGTTTTCGGTATGAATAAAAAATATGAGAGCGCTATAAACGACAAAAAATACTGCAATAACAAAAACGGAAGATCTTATTTTTGGGGGTAATGAGTTATCTGTGCGTTGGTAGAAAGGTCCAATTAAGGTGATCAGGAATGCAGACCAACTTGCATTACGCAACACTTCAAGAAAGCTTGATAAATATACAGTCGGATAGCCCCATGTTGCCTGGCAAGCAAGTGCTATTGCCCAAAGTGCCGAGCAAACACAAGCGATGGCCAGCATCATGCCGTACAGGCGTCCACGCCAACTTGTCAGCAATAAAATTGACAGAAAAAGATATGCGACAGCTGCGACCGAATAACTAATTGTTGCTATATTAGTCAACATAATCTTATCCAACTTGTGGAATTACCTTCCACCCTTACCAAACAGAACGACTTCTACAGTATGAATGAGAATAACAAAATCAAAAAATAGACTATGATTCTTCACATAATAAAGATCGTATTGAAGTTTCTCGATAGCATCTTCAACAGACGACCCATATGGATAGCGTACCTGAGCCCATCCAGTAATTCCTGGCTTAATGCTATGCCGGATATTGTAGTAAGGTACTTGTGCGCCGAGCATATCTACAAAAAATGGTCGTTCAGGGCGGGGACCAACAAAACTCATTTCATTTTTTAAAACATTTACTATTTGTGGTAATTCATCTATTCTCAACTTACGCATAATTCTACCCACGTTGGTCACCCTGGGATCATCAGTTGTAGCCCACTGTGGTTTTTGTCCTTGCTCAGCATTTTTACTCATACTTCGAAACTTTAAAACCATAAATGAATCCCCACCTTTGCCAACCCTTTCCTGTCGGTAGAAAACAGGAAACCCATCTTCAATCAGAATGAGAATTATCGTTATCAGCATAATAGGCAGAGTAACGATTAATAAAATGACACTTGCGATTACATCAAAGATTCGTTTTATGGCTGATCTAAGAAAACTTTGGTCGAATCCTCCGCCAAAAACCAGCCAACTAGGATTGAGTGAGTCCATACGAATGTGTTTTCGCTCACGCTCAAAATACGAGGCAATATCTGTTACCTCAATACCATGCATTTTACATTCCAGTAATTCCTGTATTGGAAAACTGCCACCGCGTCTTTCTTCCGTAGCAATAATAATTTCTTCTACGTTATATTTCTTAACCAACATGGCCAATGAGCCTTCATCCGACAATATTAATTTATCTGGCACAACACGATCTTCACCCTGAAATGGCACAAAACCAATTAAGCTTGAATTATGATAACCGGAACCATCTTCTACTGGATTAATAAGTTCATTGGCACTTTCACCTACACCCAACACTAATGCCCGCGTCCGCAGTACACCAGTATTAAACCATTTGAACACTATGGTTCTTAAAAACACAATGCCTAAAAAAGACAGAAACATGACAATTGATAGCACACCTTGGCCCAAATAGATGCTAGGCAATAAATAAATCATTAATGTCATGAGGCCAAAACATAGCACCATTGTAGGAGTAAGACGAATTAATGTGGCTTTAAAATTTGGTAGCGAATGAAGCTGATACATTCCCATGACAGCCATACTTAACAAAAATATAACAACAAAAATTGTGGCTACGGGCAGTAGAGATAGATATGAGACAGATGCAAGCTCGTTCAAATGCATAAAATTCATCAATCCTATATTTACACCTAAAAAGAACGTGGCAAATAATAAAAACATTTCAATATTTACAAGCAAAATTGTAAACCTTGAAATATAGTGGTTATAGATACGTAACAATTTGTTTCTCCCAAACTTGATACAAAATGGTCTGTCACTTTGTTTAATCGTATTTTAAATCTTCATTGCAAATAGGAAATATTGGTTTTAGGAACCATTTTGAAATCATTGACGAAAATTCAGACGATTCTCACTAGCACTCGATATCTGGCAGCAATTTCAATCAAAACTTAATGGATCTTGTTCACAACCTAATCTTAGCAAGAGATCAGAGATATTTGGTGATTATATTAATTTAAATGATCCGTTTTACTTAGATATAAAAAGGGGCTCATTATAATTGTTTGTTTTCGATTGATTTAATGACGAAATCGTATCTTTCATCATTAAAGCCAGTTTGATTCGATCTGAGATATGCAGCTTGCGAAAAATTTCAGTCAAGTGCGCTTTCACAGTTCGCTCAGTAATCTCCAACTTTGACGCAATTCGTTTATTACTTTCGCCGCACCCAACTAACATGGCAATCTCATATTCTCGTCGGGTCAAATTCTCAAGTAAGTCATTAACAGCCTGTTCAATACGATTCTTTTCCCTAGTTACCAAAACCAATTCCTGTAACATAAAACTTGTTAGTGTTCGTCGAATCCAGAGCTCGCCATGATGAATTGCCTTAATCGCAACATTTATCTGTTCTGGCTTTATGTTATCTCTACAGCAACCACGAATACCTGTTTTAAATAATTCCCACTCGATTTCGTCTTGTAGCTGAGGGCTGAAAACAACTACCTTGACATCAGTGCACAACTGCAGCAATTTTACGATTCCATCTTTACCGTTTATCTCGGGCAACTCATAATCCAACAAAAAAATTTCTGGCTTATTTTTATTTAGTTTATCTTTAATCGAATCAAGACTGGTTGAAAACCATAAAGGAGAGAAGCCAAGCAGACCTTGCTCCCAACGCATCAATAATTTTTTATTTGAACTAGCAAGTAGAATCAAAATCAACCTCATTCATTTTCATAGAAAACTGGAATAAAATTTTATTCATCATTTCTCCATGTAATTTGCGAGACACCCAAGCTTCACCTTTATCAACCGCCTTGATCATCTTTGAAAAACTTGGTGTGTTAACTTTTTTACTGTCAAGAAAACCGCGAGCACCGCTAGCTAATGCATCTAGCAACTGATTTACCTCAGTAGCTTCTTCATCTATTAGTAAAACCACTAATGTTTCTGGGCATTGATTACGCAAAGTTAATAATAAATTGCAAAACCCGCCCGACAATTGCTGTATCTGTGTGCTTAATAGCAAGATACGAGGCTTTATGCGTTGAATTCTTGCCACAATATCATCCAAGAACGTCAGATCTGAGCGCGGCTTTAATCTACGTTCCACATTTCCTTTGTTCGAGATCTCATCCGTTAATACTTCAATTGCACTAATTTCTTTATCTTGATGCAGAGATTGCTCCAGCTGCACTCGCTTCTCTTGGTTAGCTTCAACTACCGCTACAGTAATTTTTTGCACATATACACCTTTTTTGTTTTAAGCTGAAAACATAACGAGTAGAATATGAAAATTGAATCGTGTATCCAGCAAACGATTCGTTATCAATTTAAAATGCGTGACCCATATGCGCCAGCTGATAGTATCTTAGTTCAAACAAATATGAGCGCTCTAATTAGACTCTGTTTAATTGCCAATTCTTTTCATTAGGCTTTTAATATAGTCCCCCGGAATCGCATAACTTATTCCACTTGGATTGCTTAGTGCAGACTCTTTTTTTCCTTTCACAAAAACCATATTAAGAATGCCATACACGATACCGGTTTGTGGGTCATACAATGGACTCCCACTATTGCCTGGATAAGCAACACCATCAAGCTGGTACACCATAAAAGGAGATTTTTGTAACTGTTTGATCATGCTCGCATCAAGTTGTTTCGCATTATGTGCAGGCAAAATGATCGGTGTTATAGAAGAAACAATAGCCTGATGTGTTACAGGATAGAATCCAAGCACCATTCCAATTGGGAAACCAGTGTAAGCCATTGATCTTCCTTCTCGCACTGTTTGGGTTTCACCAAGCTGCATGGCAGGCAATGCCGCGCCACTAATTCTTAACAAAGCAACATCGTGTTCTTTATCCATAGCAATCACTTCAGCCAACCTTACATCAGGATTACTTCCTTTCCCTGTAATTACTATCACTGATTCTTTCTTCTCAATATCTAAAACTTCAGGTATCACATGAGCATTGGTAACGACATGTAAGCCATCGCCGACAACAAAACCTGTACCAAGAAAATTAACAGGCGGCGCACGCATTTTTTGTAATGTTCCAACACCCACTATTGAGGGCTTAACTTGCTGGATTGTTTGTTCTAGTTGCGCGTAACAATATGAATTTATAAAGCATAGGCCTATAACTAAAAAGAAACACTTAATGATTACATTTAACAAAATAGCCTGAAAATATTGCCAATAATCAAATACATTAATATTTTTCATACTAACCTTTAAAAAAATTGCAAGTAAAAATAGATTGTACACAAATCTAAATCATTAATTCGTTAGTAAAAACTTAGCTAAGTTTAAGTCTTACCCATTCATCGGCGCAGGAAGAAACACCATACTCATTAGAATCGCGTAAACTATTACGGATTCCTTATTTGTAAACCACTAGAATTACTTATCATGACAGTACGCACTCGCTTTGCACCCAGTCCAACTGGTTATTTACACATTGGTGGCGCACGCACCGCATTATTTTCCTGGGCCTATGCACGCCGACATGGCGGTAAATTTATATTACGGATAGAAGACACCGATGCTGAACGTTCAACCAAACAATCAATACAAGCCATTCTTGAAGGCATGTCATGGTTAGGACTGGATTATGACGAAGGGCCGTTCTATCAGATGGAACGTATCAAGCGCTATCACGAGGTTGCAGAACAATTATTACAATCAAACCAAGCGTATTATTGCTATGCCAGTAAAGAAGAATTAGAAGAAATGCGAGAGCAGCAATTGGCCGCCGGCTTAAAACCAAGATACGATGGACGCTGGAGAAATTCCAAACAAACACCACCAACTGGCATTAAACCAGTCATTCGCTTCAAGAATCCTACAGAGGGCTATGCTGTGTTTAATGATCAGATCAAAGGTCGCATCACAGTAGCCAATAGTGAGTTGGATGACCTTGTACTTATTCGTAGTGATGGTGTACCCACCTACAATTTCAGTGTTGTCCTAGATGATCTGGACATGAAGATTACCCACGTTATTCGCGGAGACGATCATGTCAACAATACCCCACGCCAAGTAAATATACTAAAGGCACTGGACGCACCATTACCAGAATATGCGCATGTGCCTATGATATTAGGAGCAAATGGAGAACGTTTATCCAAACGGCATGGTGCCGTTTCTGTCACTCAATATCGTGATGATGGTTACTTGCCAGAAACGTTAGTGAATTATCTGGCCAGACTCGGCTGGTCACATGGCGATGAAGAAATTTTTAGTCGCCAACAATTGGTCGAGTGGTTCGACCTCTCTTCAGTCAATCGAGCGCCAGCAAAATTTAATCCTGAAAAACTATATTGGCTTAACCAACAGTATATAAAAACAGCCGATAATGCGTATTTGGCTGATTTAGCGTTACCTTTCCTTCAACGAGACGACTGTCATACGACCAAAGGTCCCGATTTGTCATTGGTTGTGAATTTGTTAAAAGAACGAGTTAATACAATTGAAGAACTCGCAGATGCGGCGGTATATTTCTACCGCCCATTAGCACCTACACAAGCGCTAAAGAACGAACACCTGACAACTGAAGTCAAACCAATTATTATTGATTTAATTAAAAAATTTAATCATATAGATTGGAATCGCGAATCAATTAAGCAGGAAATTAAAAACACGGCCAAGGCACATGAAGTAAAGCTACCAAAAATTGCTATGCCACTTAGAGTTTTAGTAACCGGCGTAACACATACGCCGTCAATTGATGCCGTACTTGAAATGCTTGGACGGGAAGAAACATTGAATCGTATGAAAAATCGATTGGAATGTTTCGCAGATTGATCTTCGCTTTACTTTGATTCAATGCATTAGTATAATCCCACTTCCTTTGATCAGGGGGTATAGCTCAGCTGGGAGAGCGCTTGCATGGCATGCAAGAGGTCAGCGGTTCGATCCCGCTTATCTCCACCAGTTTATTATGAGTGGTTTAACAATAAGTCGCTGGTTTATATAATGCGACTTAGTATTTTTTAGTCCCCATCGTCTAGAGGCCTAGGACACTGCCCTTTCACGGCGGCAACAGGGGTTCGAATCCCCTTGGGGACGCCAATAATTTGGTGTCAAACATATGAACTACCAATAAAAACCGGTTTATTGGTTAAACCAATAAGCACTGTATTGATGGCGCTATTGCAATCACATCACATTAAATAAAGTAAAAATCTATTTGTCCGGGCTCCTCTGTCTAACTTTCTACAACAAACATAATCCTCACTGCGCTTTCAGGTATCAAATATCCCAGTTAGAAAAAGCCGAGACTATAATCGTTATTCCACCCATCATCCATTTTAACCAATCTTTTGCGAAATATTTCTCATAGATATTTCGGATCACATCACAATTTAGGTTGATAGCTTAATCAAACGCAGATACCAATTTCTGATTAAATCGAAACATCAACAAATAGCATATAGACAACAAAACTGGTCTGTAATTCGAAAAAACATTTCAGCTCAAAACATGGCATGCCGTTATCCATTAATAAACTATGGAAAACGATGATGATGAAAAAATTGAATTCATTGATTTCTCTAAAAGCACTGAAATCAATAAAATTACCTAACTCACTCCATTCATTAAGCTCACGGTCACTCGTGTTTGACAAAACAAAAGCCGTAAAAGCTGCTTCCAGCGTTGCATTATTTGGTTTCAGTGGATGGTTCTTATGGCAGACTTTCCTGGCAACACCGGAGCCCACACTGCCGCCCTCTTTACCACAAACTGTAGCCACAATAAGTTCTACCCCTGCCTCACAAGCGCTCTTCCCGGCTGCAGATTCGATCAAAAACCAGCCGCAGTTAACAGCAACCGAACCAGATGAAATGTCCAACGAATTATTGGTTCCTACTGATTCGCATGAACAATCTGATGACATGCTGGATCAAACTGAACAAGATATACCACAGGAATCATACGAGGCACCTGAGTCCATTGATCAACAGTTTATAACATTATGTGAAACGACAAATTCTTGTGCTGATCACCCTGCGACCGATAAAACAACTGAAGAGAAAGAACTCGTGACCGATGATGTCCCGCAAAAAAACAATCAATTCACACTAACAGCAAGATCTAACCTTGATGCACGCGAATGCCTTGATTTAACTGAAAGCATGGCCATTCACCGCTGCGCAGAAAACTTTCGGTAATATTTGAATTCTGAAAAAACAGAAAAGAAGATCAGAAAAAGAAAAATAGGTCGATGACCTTATAAAATTTATCTAACTAGCACGCAATACATGGCGTGGCAAATCAAAAAGCAAAAACAAAACAAACTGCATCAAGTCAATTAAAGATTGGGCAACAGACTCTATCCCTGTAGCCCAATCATTCGGTGCAATAACGATTGCGCCAGCGTATGCTTACTCTCTTCTTTCTTCACATGCATCAAGAAACGCTTGTCGATCCGATTCATTATCAAATTCTTGTAGTGCTATTTCCAATCCTCTTCCTGCACAATTCACCGCATTTGCCTCAGGAAGTCCACCACAGCCAACTAACATGGCACTAAGGCCAAGGATACAAACACCATATTTAAAATTCATTTAAAATTTCCCTTATAAAATATTCACAATGGCCTAATTTACAAATTGATTTCTCAACCGTTCAAAACTGGTCCGACCACACAAACCTAAGTGACTCATTCTACCTGAACCCTTTCTTTTGTAATAGTTCTATGGTGTTTAATTCTATTTTATCCAGCAAGTACGTACTAAATGTGTACGAAATTGACCAAAGAAATAATTTCAGGTTATATGTGATAGGCAACATCTTACCCGGCATACACTTTGACCAAACGTTTATGTCATTGTATTTCGGTATTGGCCAGCATTTTTGATGTTTCACCCGCTTGATATTAACGGATTAATAGACACAACCAATTGACTATAAGAATTATTATAGTATCTATGCTTACTTGTTATGTTGCATGTCATTTAAAGCCTCTACTGGCTTATTTCCAATTTCCAGACGATTTATTTCTGGATAGATCGTAGCAGTGCTTGGCATTTATTGTGATTTTCCTCACAAGATTTCAACTCGCAATCTGATATTGTTTATATAGTTTCATTAATTCAGATTGGGATTTAATTTCAATTTTTTATGATTTACTCGATTTCTTTAGGAGAAAATGCAATGAATGAAACAAGAAAACAAATAGCACTAAAAACTCGAATCTCAGCGGCAGAATTAGCTGAAAGCAGACCGCATCCTCGCCATATAGCAAATGATGATGAACAAAAATTTCGTCGATTAGTTATAGATGATTGCGATGCGAATAAGAAAAACTCTGTGCCTTCATATCTAGCTAGTTTCACAAAAGGCATGCCTCACGATAAGTCCTCAGGATTACTTAAAAAACCCGAATATTTTAAGCAGTTTGTCAAAGCAATTGACAGTGGCGATCCACGCGATTTTAAAGATACTCCTTTAGGTCCGGAAGGTTATTCACCAACCGCAAAAAATTGGGAATCTGACAAGGCAAAAAGCTTATGTGGCAATACCGGTGCAGGTTTACGTGCATGGGAAAGCCAAAGCGCAGGAAATACTTTTGATCTCGAAGGACCAGATGCACAAGCGGTAACGATGCCGCCTGCACCTGCGATTGGCAGCGATGAATTAATTGCTGAGATGGCGGAAGTATATGCACAGGCTTTGCTACGTGATGTTCCATTTACACAAATCGTCGATGTGACTGGAAAAGTATATTTTGATTGCGATTCTTCTTATGGTGAACCTGATACAACTGTTAATGACATTGGTGCGTGTCTCAATCAGCTACCATGGTTTGCCAATACGGATTGTTGTAATTTGACTCCTGCAGAAGCAAGCCGCAAGCGGGGAAAATTGACCGGCCAAACAGCTTTTAGAGGGATTACGCCAGGAGATAATGTTGGGCCATATATTTCTCAATTTTTACTGGCAGGCAATTCCGGTATCAATGGTAAAAACCCAATGCCAGAACACAGCCCGGCAGATGGGTATATTTCCTATGGCGCTATTTTAGTTGATCAACGTGTACGCTACGCTAAACCCTGTGACGATCATATGACGATTTGGGATGAATGGTTTGACGTGCAGCAAGCAGCAAATCTCAGCGGGCAAGAATGTTATGAAGATAACCCAAGCAAACGGCGCTTCATCACCACACCACGCGATATGGCAACTTATGTCCATTTTGATGCATTATACGAAGCCTATCTCAATGCTTGCCTGATTTTATTAAGCGACGGAATTCCGTTTGACCCAGGTATTCCATTCCAGAATAATGATTTTATAGACCATCAACAAGGGTTTGCCCACTTTGGTGGCCCGCATATTCTTACATTAGTGACAGAAGTAGCAACACGTGCACTGAAAGCTGTGCGATTCCAAAAATATAATGTTCATCGTCGATTACGTCCTGAAGCGTTGGCGGCACGCCTCGCCAAACATCAACACCCTGATGTCGGCACACCTGAAATAAAAAAAATGGTCACTGCTCTCCAGCCTATTCTTGATTTGATAGCAAAAAAGAACCCTGTAGATGCAGTAAATTTACCAAACAGTAATTACCTACTACCAATGGCATTTTGCGAAGGCTCTCCTATGCACCCTTCTTACGGTGCAGGACATGCCACTGTTGCTGGCGCATGTGTAACGATACTTAAGGCATTTTTTGACCATAAACACCCGCTTGCCATTGCTGATCCATCTGACGCAGGTATGGCTTTTGTGGCAAATGCTGATGGTTCTGCGCTCGATACCATACAAGTCGTGGATAAAGATAATAATCCATCAATACTCACTGTTGAAGGAGAGCTCAATAAATTAGCATCAAATATCTCTATTGCACGTGATTGGGCTGGCGTCCACTACTTCACTGATTATATTGAGTCGCTAAGAATGGGGGAACAAATTGCCATTGGTATCTTAGAGGAACAGAAATTAACTTATGGTGAAAATTTTTCTATGACCATTCCACTATTTGATGGCGGATCAATCAGAATTTAATTATCATAAACTGGCTCTTATAGCACGCCATAAACCAGATACTAGATATTCGTTGGAAACCGCACTCACAAGATCTCTCGATACAAAGCACAGTAACGAGAGATCTTGTGACCGCCCTGTTGTGGATTAGTTTGCACATTCAGTGTACTATTCATCAATTAATGATTTTCATTCTCACCTGTTTATCTCCTTGAAAGCAGCTCAAATGTACCATTAATTTTACCCAAACTAATAATCTAAAAGCAGGACACAAACTGAAGTAATGGCGCGAATTTGCAACGAAAAGATGAAAGAATTTAATTTTTGACATCGATCCTTATTCATATGCTGTACATCCTGTAAAATTCTTATATACCAGATTGAATGTGATATCAAAAGCCTAAGGCGTTATAATACTGGCCAAATAGAATAATGAATAAATCAATCTGACAAACAATTAACTCAAAAATGCCAAAACCACTTTTTCAGAGAACACCTTTATTAGATGGCGATGATGTCCATGCAAAAAGAGAAGAAATACGCAGTTACTTTCATACCACACTCGATTGTTATGAACAGCTTTTTCAAACACTACGTAATGATGAGGCTTATTTTAAAAAATCGATTTCATTGCGCCATCCTCTGATTTTTTACTATGGTCACACGGCAACTTTTTTTGTCAATAAATTAGTACTCGCTGGTTTAATTTCAGAACGTATTAACCCAAGGTTTGAATCCATGTTCGCTGTCGGCGTGGATGAAATGAGTTGGGATGACCTGGACAATACACATTATGATTGGCCCTCCGTTTCTGAAGTGCATGATTACCGCAACACCATGCGTGGCATTGTCGACAAACTCATTACGGATCTACCATTATCTTTACCGATTACCTGGGAAAGCGCGTGGTGGCCAATTATCATGGGTGTTGAGCATGAGCGCATTCATTTGGAAACGTCATCAGTACTCATTCGCCAACATGCACTAAAATATGTACAACCACATACTGACTGGTCACCTTGTCAAAAAACAGGCTCCGCACCACAAAATGAACTGGTTAATGTAGCAGCCGGCCATGTTGAAATTGGCAAAAGTAAAACCAACCATGCCCACTATGGCTGGGATAATGAATACGGTCTGCACACTGCGGATATTCCCGCTTTTCAGGCCAGTCGCTATCTTGTCAGCAATCAGGAATTTCTTACATTTATACAGGCAAACGGCTATCAGACTGATGATTACTGGGAAGAAGAAGGTCTTTCATGGCGCACATTCACAAAAACTGAGCATCCAACTTTCTGGGTAAAGAATGGTGCAGATTGGCATATGCGCACGATGACTGAAGAAGTCCCCATGCCATGGGATTGGCCCGTGGATGTAAACTACCACGAAGCAAAAGCTTTTTGTAACTGGAAATCTGCAACGACGGGACAGTCAGTCAGACTACCGACCGAGGATGAATGGTATCGGTTGTATGCTGTTGCTAATTTAGCAGAAATTCCATTGCATGAATCCGCTGTGGGGAATCTACACTTAGACTACTATGCTTCAAGTTGCCCGGTTAATGAATTTCCACAAGGTGAATTTTACGACATCGTGGGTAATGTCTGGCAATGGACTGAAACGCCTACTTATCCATTTGAAGGGTTTGATGTCCATCCGCTGTACGATGATTTCACCACGCCAACTTTTGATAATCAGCATAACCTTATAAAAGGCGGTGCATGGGTCGCTTGTGGTAACGAAACATTGAGAAGCTCACGTTATGCATTCCGTCGGCATTTTTTCCAACATGCCGGTTTTCGATATGTGGTTTCTGATGCGCCAGCTACACAAGAAAGCTCTAATTACGAGACCGATAAGCTGTTGTCTGAATATGGTGAATTCCATTATGGTGATACTTATTTTGATGTACCCAATTTCCCTAAGGCATTGGCAGAAATTGCCATTGCAGCGATGGGTAATCGACCAGCACGGACAGCACTTGATTTGGGTTGTGCATCCGGCCGATCCACATTCGAGTTAGCGCATCATTTTGATCATGTTACCGGAATTGATTTTTCAGCCCGCTTTATCGGCCAGGGTGTTCAACTGGCGAAAAATGGCGTTCTTCGCTATACCTTAACCGATGAAGGTGAACTCATTTCCTATAAGGAACGTACACTCAGCGGCATGGGCCTGGAAGCGACCAAGGACAAAGTAGAGTTTTATCAGGGTGATGCTTGCAACCTGAAACCGCTCTTTAGTGGTTATGACTTGATTCTTGCTGCCAATTTAATTGATCGTTTGTATGACCCAGCCAAACTACTCAATACTATACATACACGCATTAATACAGGCGGTTTGCTGATGATTACATCACCTTACACTTGGCTTACTGAGCACACCAAGAAAGAAAACTGGGTAGGTGGATATAAGCGTGACGGGGAAAATTTCACCACACTGGATGGCTTGAAAGAAATGCTGGGCAAGCATTTTAGATTGATTCAGGGCCCTCAAGCTGTTCCATTTGTAATCCGCGAAACCAAGCGCAAATACCAGCATACCTTATCTGAGGTTACCATCTGGGAGAAGATTTCTTGAGTAGTGGTTTCGACTTTGACCACGATTTAAACCGCGAAAATACCTCTAGCCTAAAATATGATGAGCGGGTAAATATATTTGGCAAACATGATGTCATACCTGCTTGGGTGGCGGATATGGATTTTGCTACGCCACCCGCAGTCACTCAGGCGCTGATTGACCGCGCCGAACATCCTGTTTATGGTTACACGATTTTTCCTGACAGTTTGTATGATGCCATTATAGACTGGATGCAACGACGCCATAACTGGACAGTACAACGCGATTGGATTGTCATGTGCCCCGGTGTTATTCCATCACTCAATGCCGCAGTGATGGCATTCGCAGAACCAGGTGAATCCGTTATTATTCAGCCACCGGTGTACTTCCCATTCTTCTCAGCGGTCACTCAAACTGGCAGGCAGTTGATCCAAAGCCCGTTACGTCTTAACAATGGTCGCTACACTATTGATTTTGATCATCTTGAGGCGTCTGCCAAAGATGCGAAACTGCTGTTATTTTGCTCACCACATAATCCGGTTGGCCGTGTTTGGCAGCAATCTGAATTAAAACGTTTACTTCAAATTGCGCATCAGCATGACCTCATTATTTTATCTGATGAAATTCACGCGGACCTGATTTTCCCTGAAAACAAACATACTGTATTAGCTACAATTGCCGAATATCGCGCAAAAATAATTACGGCTATGACACCCAGCAAAACATTCAACATTCCCGGGATGAATCTATCATCTCTGATTATCCCGGATGACCAAATACGACTCGCCATCAACAAAGTATTTAATAGAATACATGTTAGCGCATCCAACCCCTTTAGTATCGTTGCATATGAATCAGCATATCGTTACGGTGAAAAATGGCTGGAAGATCTCATGGTTTATCTGCGTGATACCCGAGATCAAGTTACAACATTCCTGAACGATCATTTACCACAAATAAAATTGATTAAAGCAGAAGGGACTTATTTACTATGGCTGGATTGCCACGCATTAAAGATGGATGACGCGCAGCTCAAATATTTTATGGTTCATGAAGCAGGTGTCGGCCTGAGTCCAGGTGTTCTATTTGGTGAAGAAGGCAGTGGGTTTATGAGGCTGAATATCGGCGCGCCCCGCCATACGGTTATGCGAATACTGGAGAATATTAAGCAGGCATACGAGCGTATAAGTAGGAAATCATAGCCGACTAGAAATAACTTGTTAGCCCAACTTAATCGAATTCTGGAAAACTTGAGAAAAGCGATAAAATTTTTTATCTCATACAATCACGGCGCATCATCCGCCCCCTGCAACTTGTTATTAACAGGTTGCAGGGAAGCTAAGAAGAAGCGCTAAGTAGCCAAGATACTAATCAGCCAATTAAGGAACAATCCGGTTATTGAGAATGTCTTTGCTTTGGTTATTCCAAATAACGTCTGTCAAGTTGGAGTAACGGGTGATAATCTGTGCCGCAATACCACCTGAAAATAAGCCAGCCCATCCCAAGATCACGAAGCCCC
>JAHZIU010000415.1 GCA_022601315.1 Betaproteobacteria bacterium | reverse complement strand
GGTGGGGATGATGCCAAGGAACTGTATATTTTGACACCCGACGATGGAGCGCAAGCAGGGATGCGCGTTACGTAAATTATTATTAATGGACAGCCATATTACTGATCAGATTAAGCAATTGGAATTAACACTGTTGCACACTGATATGCAGGCGGATCCTACTTTACTGGATACGCTTTTGGCGCAAGAGTTTAAAGAAATTGGTAGTAATGGTCATGTAAGTGCGCGACAGGAAGTTGTTGACTGGTTGTTGAATAAAAATCCAAATGATCGATGGGCGTTGACAGATTTTAGTGTTGAAGAATTATCGTCAGATTTGGTGTTGGCCATATACCATGCCTGTAAGATTAGTAAGCACAATGGCGTAAGCAACGGCTCCACCAGGAGTTCAATTTGGAAGCATGATGGAAAGTGCTGGAAAATGGTATTTCATCAAGCTTCAAAGCGGATTTAGTGTACATCTGTTTCTAAGAATTAATCAACAATCCCCAAGAGGAGAAGGTATTGGAACTGAATGAAGAACAGCAACTGAATGAAATAAAGACCAATCTTGAAAAAGTAAAGAAGCAGATTGCTGAGGCTTGTATCAGAATAGGGCGTGAACCATCCAGCGTTCGATTGTTGCCGGTTACTAAAACAGTTCCCGCCGAAAGATTACGTATTGCATATGCTGCGGGTTGTCATGAAATGGGTGAGAATAAAATTCAGGAAGCTCGTGAAAAATCAGAATTGTTGAGTGATCTAAATATTAGATGGGCTGTTATTGGCCATCTACAGCGCAATAAGGCCAAGTATTTGGCGCGTTTTGCTAATGAGTTTCAGGCACTTGATAGTCTGAAATTAGCGGAAGAATTGGATAAACGCTTGCAGAATGAAGGGCGTGCCATTGATGTATATGTACAAGTTAATAGTTCTGGTGAAGCCAGTAAGTTTGGCCTGGCTCCTGAGAATGTTCGTGATTTTGTGATGCAACTACCGAGCTTTTCGTCGCTACGAATCAAGGGGCTTATGACGCTCGCAATCTTTTCAACGGACCATGACCGAGTACGTGCGTGTTTCGTCAGGATGAGGGAAATTCAAACCATGTTGCGACAAGAAGCACCAGACGGCTTGTCATTTGATGAGCTTTCTATGGGGATGTCTGGAGATTATGAGATTGCTATCGAAGAAGGAGCAACAGTTGTGCGTGTAGGACAGGCCATTTTTGGCAAACGCCCATTACCCGATAGCCATTATTGGCCAGGCGTTGGTTAAATGGCTTTGGTTTTTTGATTAAGGTGCTATGGCTTAATTACAGCTTAGGTTTTGCCTTGTATATGCGGTTCAATCTAAGAATTAATCAGCAGCACCTTGTGATTTTTTGCCAAGAACGTTAGTGAACCCAATTATCATCATCCTCTTCTTCATATAAAATAATTTCATCTTCATCTATTTCTTCGAAGACATCTTCCGGAGAATCTAAATCCAGGTTCTCAAACCAATCATCTTCTTGCTCAATTTCCCTTAGTAATTCTTCCTCAGTATGAATATCTGTAAGCATCGTGTAGTCCTCCATTCAATATGTCGGATAGACATTGACACCATTATGAGCCGATTAATTTAAAGTTTATTGGAGAATAAAAGGGATTTTTACTGGTATTTTGAACCCAGATTTCCCATTAGATAAAATTCCTATTGGAAGCCATTTTAGTAAGTTGTTAATATTAATTGTTTTTTGATAGATTGGCGCTGTTTGTGGCGCGCATGTTTTTCTTCCGAGGGATATCAATGGAATTTAAGCTTCGATTTACTGAAAAGGAAATCACTGCTTGGGGCGGTATGGGACTGATGCAACAGATGCTAGCCCCAATATTGCACGAGAGGAGGAGTCAATTCCCTTTTAATCTTTTATAATTCAGTTATCTAAGTTGTATTAAAGAAAGGAATTGCCAGTGACAAAGTGTACCCAAGAATCATTTGATTTTCCAGACGTAAAAAGACGTTCAGTTGAAGTCAATTTCCAGGGAGGAGATATTACTTCAGATGGTGGTGTGTTGTTATTACGCCAGGTAGATAAACAACTTGGATGAAGTGAAGCTGTTTCGAAAGCATTGAATGATTTGCGCCGTAGTGCCAGTTGTAAACATGATGGATTGAGCTTGTTACGGCAGCGGATTTATACCTTGGCATCAGGCTATGAAGATCTCAATGATCATCAGCAATTACGGGACGATCTGGAGATTCAGACCGCTGTTGACCGCACAGATACGCTGGCGAGTAGCTCAACGTTGTTACGCTGTTAACAATCAATCGTGCGCACTTCGCCTTTTCCGATGTCAGAAAACTGATTACTCAGACCGTACTCGATAGGAGTTTTGTTGCCGTTTTCCCCAGACCAGTCAATCCTGCACATAATTCTTTTATCAGTGCTTTATTGCGCATGGTTGCTTAGGACAAAAATCTGGGGTTCAGCTCAAGACAGTGAAACTTCATTTTTGCTATTACTTCCACTGAAAAAGACAAAAAATACATTACAAAACTTAGAATCTTGGACTGATTTATTTTTTATTTGGGAAAATTCCCATTTGTGTACAAAAATACTGTTATCTGTGAAACTCGTGCAATATTGAGGTTAGTCTTGCATCACAGTAGGACGTAGTAATATCGGGATGCAATTTCTATTGATTCAAACGATCAATACAAGCACGAATCGCTTCGTCATCTCCGGCATAGAGTTTCACACAATCCGACCGGGTTTGAGGAGCACCTGCAAGTACAGGAAGGGTTATGGCATATGTAAGAAAAAAAACTAAAGTAGTTGCAAAAATCTTCATTTTCAAAATCATGCTCCTTCTAAAAGTGATAGAAATGTAAACACCCGCAAATAAGTCAGCAATAGTGACTAAGCAAGTTACATGCCAGAACGGCAGAAACATGCTAGAACAATAAGTTAATTATATTATTAAAAATTGGCGAGTGAATGAACCAACAATAGGCGGCAGGTTTGTCTTCTTTAACAGACACATCAAACAGCTAATGACATTAATGTTTTGTATTAGCTAAATAATTTTTGTCTCCTTTTCGGCAACGTTGCGTCGAAAGACCACAGTTTTTCCTACAGATGGAATCGGGATGCCGCAAGGATTCCTACGTCAATGGGTATCATCCTAAAAAGCGCAGCTATTTTTCCTGTACTGTTTCCTTGGGCAGCCAGCCCAGGTAGTTTGCATGCAAACTTTGCACGTAAAGTCGGTCTGATGTTTCGGTAACGGAAGTGGTTTCGGGATAAGCGCCTGAGGGATCCTGCAAATCGGCCACTATCTGTCCGTCTTCGGTGAATGCAATGACGTGGCCGTACGCCTCGGGTATGGGCCATAAAATCTGAGGAAAACGCAGCACCATTTTCCGCAAAAACGGTTTGTCGGCCATAAAATCGATAGCGGCGTTTCGTGGTTTGGCAAAGCCCAACCAGATTCTGCCGTCACTTCCACGCATTAGATTATCGGGAAAGCCGGGCAGGTTGTCGAATAAGACGCTGGCAAGTGGTGATTTCCGGGTCACATCAAGGCTGTCAGCGGTAACAGAGATTTTCCACACCCGATAGCGTCCGGTCTCGTTGACAAATAATGTTTGTTCGTCATCGGATAGCGCGATGCCATTGGCAAAACTCAGTCCTTTGGCGACAATACGCGTAGTGTTCTGCATTGGGTCGTATTCCAGCACGCTCCCCGTCGCCGATTGTTCGACAATGTCCAATGTACTCGCTTCAAAGGTGCCTCCCCAGTCGGATGGCGCAAAGCGGCCGGAGGAATCGGTGATGTAAATCTTACCACTGCTTGCTATCACTACGCTATTGGGATAGCGAAGCGGGTTGCCGTTTATCTGATCGATCAACATAGTCACCGCGCCGTCTGGTGCGATAGATAGCACACCACGCATTGCGTCAGCAGCAATTAAACTGCCGTCTGCGTCGAAATCAAATCCGAGTACCCGTCCGCCGGTATTAGTGAATGCTTCCAACATCGTGCCATCGGGGTTCATTCGTAAGATGTTTCCATTTTCCACAGCGGCATACAGCGTTCCATTCTTATCCAGCGCCACATGCTCAGGACCTTGATCTTCACCGAGCGAGATCTCCTTCAAACCAACAAGCCGGTTGTTTGGTGCATGCGGGCCGGTATATCCGGGTGCGCCAGCGGCATTCCAGCTGACCGGCGTTATCGGCACTGGCCAAAAGATCAGATACGCG
>JAHZIU010000414.1 GCA_022601315.1 Betaproteobacteria bacterium | reverse complement strand
CCAAAATCCTCATCTCGTTTATTCAGATTAACGTCACTTGCCGCACTAATATCACTCGCGATATCCACGATTCCTAACATACCAAATGTCGAATTTATCAATACACGGGTTCCACTTGCAAGTGCACTCTCAAAATTGAATTGCAGCAAAGAATTAGCGGTAACTACAACATCATTAAGATTAGAGAAAACATTACCAATAAGCAATTCGATGGGATCAGGCACAAGCCACCTGTAGCCTCTAGCAGCCGGCTCTAAAAAATTGTCATCAAGCGTTTCATTAAATTCAAAAACGGCACGATTCATGGACTCCAAAGGGTCTTGATCAGAATACTCCTGATTATTTGTGGAAGCACAACCCGTAAAAAAAAGAATCACAAATGTGACTGCAAAACACTTGACGCGTAAAAGGTTTATCATATTAAAAGTTGTTGTTCTATTGTTAGTAAAAGAATATTGCCATATTTGTACAGTCGATTCAATATAATCAATTAGCTATGAAACGACATCATTGCATCTTGGAATGCAATTTTATTTCATAAATCCACGATTTAATTGATCAAAGTATAGCAGTATCCTCTGGTATACAATATTACTTGTATCTGAATAAGCCAAAAAAAATATTTTTATTCCAAATCACCAATTATAAGTAACTGTCGATAAAGAAAATTCCCGAATAAAATCCACACCTCAGAAAGCAACCATTGATAAGCTTAAGCGTATGGCCATCGATCTAGCGCTTCTTCAATTTGATATTTTCAAAGACAGCTGTCACAAAATGCGATTACGCAGCAGCCATACCATTATGGCGCAGTAATGCATCCAACTCTGGCTCGCGCCCACGAAACGCAATAAAAGATTCTAAGGCAGTACGACTACCACCCTTTGCTAATACTTCTTGCAGAAAACGCGAGCCTGTTGCTATATCAACCACCCCATCGGAAGCAGTTTCTTCAAACATACTAAAAGCATCGGCTGATAATACTTCCGCCCATTTATAACTATAATATCCAGCAGCATAACCGCCGGCAAATATATGCGCAAAACTATTAGGAAAACGGTTAAAATCAGGCGGAATAACAACGGCTACCACTTTACGAACATCATCAAGTAATTGCAAGACAGTCTGGCTACCATGTGGTTCAAAATCAAAATGAAGACGCATATCGAATAACGCAAATTCAATCTGTCGTAACATTTGGAACCCACTCTGGAAGTTTTTAGCTGCCAGCATTTTATCGTATAAAGGTCTTGGCAATGATTCACCCGTCTCTATATGCTGCGTCATGTCGGTAATTACATCCCACTCCCAACAAAAATTTTCCATAAATTGACTAGGTAATTCCACTGCATCCCATTCAACACCATTGATGCCAGACACACCAAGGTCATCTACCTGTGTCAGCAAGTGATGCAAACCATGGCCAAATTCATGGAATAACACAATTACTTCATTATGCGTAAATAAAGCAGGGCGCGGCTTATCATTGATGCAAACTGGGGCTGAAAAATTGCAGGTAAGATAGGCAACAGGTATCTGCACAGATTGTATACCTTGTTTCTTTTCTATACTTCGACGAGCAATAGCATCATCCATCCATGCACCACCGCGCTTAGTAGCACGTGCATATAAGTCAAGATAAAATTGTCCAATTAATTGGCCATTGGAATCATTAATATCGAAAAATTTAACATCAGGATGCCAACGCTGTATATCTCGTGGCGCAAGTGCTGGAACTATTGAAATACCATAGAGCTTCTCAACCAGCTTAAACATACCCGGCAAAACTTTATCTTCAGGAAAATACTGCTTGACCTCTTGATCTGAAAATGAATATTGTTGTTCTCGTAATTTTTCGCTGGCATAAGCCAAATCCCAAGCTTCCAATTTAGATAAATTTAATTGTTTTAATGCAAATTGTTCTAATGCATGCAAATCTTTTTCAGCATAGGGTTTTGCTTTTGTTGCAAGTTCATGTAGAAAATCCAGCACCTGTTGCGGCGATGTCGCCATTTTTGGAGCTAATGAAACTTCAGCATAATTTTTAAAACCAAGCATTTGCGCAGCTTCCTGACGTAGCGCAAGAATCTCGTTAATAAGCGGTAAATTATCCCAATTCGTCGAATCTGATTGGTTATCAATTTCACTCGCACGCGTTGCAAAAGCATGGTACATCTGTTCACGCAAGCTACGATTATCTGCATATTGCATAACAGGCAAATAGGAAGGCATATGCAACGTAAATTTCCAACCTGACTGGGAGTCTTTTTCAGCCGTTTCTCTTGCCGTTTGCAATACATCAGCCGGAATACCAGCCAACGCCTCTGCATCTTCAATCAACAGTGAAAAATGATTGGTCGCATCCAACAAATTATCGCTAAATTGGGAAGACAATTTAGATAATGATTCTTGAATCTGAAGAAAGCGCTGTTTTTTATCAGCAGATAATTCTGCACCACCCAAGCGAAAATCTCTTAATTCATTCTCAACAATTTTTTTCCGTGCTGGACTTAATTGCTCAAATTCGGCACTGGCACGTAACTGCTTAAATTTCTCAAAGAGCTGCTGATTCTGTGATAGCTCCGCATAAAATTGGGTAATTAGCGGTAAATTAACATTATAAATTTCCCGTAACTCAGAACTATTCATGACTGCATTCAAATGCGACACTTGTCCCCACGTTCGCGATAACCGTTCATTCGCGTCAACCATCGGCTGCACAAATGTCTGCCAGGTTGGGGGTTCATGATCGTTGCATATATTTTTGATAGTGGCGCGGTTCTCTCTGAGTAGCGTATCTACTGCCGGCGTGATATGTGCATTGTTTATATCTGCGAACCGTGGCAGTCCAGAGAAATCAAGTAACGGGTTTGACATATTGTTCCAAAATAATGAATTAAAAAAGTAATTACAATGTGAGGCCTTAAATAAAGTATCAGTTGGCAGCGCTTTCAATTACGTACATCTGTCGTAAACAATATGCCCATTTACTAGTGTATATTTAA
Source organism: Betaproteobacteria bacterium (assembly GCA_022601315.1). Taxonomy (GTDB): domain Bacteria; phylum Pseudomonadota; class Gammaproteobacteria; order Burkholderiales; family Nitrosomonadaceae; genus Nitrosomonas. Next base: position 63 of record JAHZIU010000414.1, on the reverse strand, counting down.
TTTCTCCTGGCAACTCAATACCTAAAAATGGTGTATTTTTACCTTGGCTCAAAATAGCAGATG
>JAHZIU010000413.1 GCA_022601315.1 Betaproteobacteria bacterium | reverse complement strand
GAGACGATTATCATACGGTGTTTTCAAATCCTGATGGAATTTTTATCAGTGGCGTTGAGATTGCAGCGACAGCATTTTCCAATTTACTGGAAAACAGACCCATTAGACCTATTTCATTCACAGGCGGCTTGGGACTTATTTTGCTTTTTGGTTTTGTAATGTCGGTGGTTTTTCTGGCATTACCAAATCGAAGTTCGATAGTTGCTGGCATTATCTTAGTAAGTGTTTATGTTTTCAGTGTTTTTTATCAATTTAAAGAGGTGAGTGTTTGGTTGCCTTTAATTGTTCCTATATTCTTGCAACTGCCACTTGCTCTATTTGGTGCAGTATTATTGAAGTATCTTGATGCCAAAAGGGAACGCCAACAGCTTCAGGACGCATTTGGATATTTTATTCCTGAGCGTGTGGTTAACGATATCGCAAAAAGATCCGGGGCGATTTTTTCCAATAGTCAATTAGTATATGGTGCTTGTTTGGCGACTGATGCAGAAATGTATACAAGTCTTGCAGAGAGCATGGATCCAGTAAAATTAGGTCGTTTGATGAACGATTATTATGCTGTCATGTTTGAGCCGGTTCGCGAGCATAATGGAATCGTTTCAGATGTTGTGGGCGATGCCATGCTTGCAATATGGGCAGACTCGGCTGCAAATATTGATTTGCAGAGACGGGCATGCCTTGCATGTTTAGATATTGCCGATGCCGTAAAACAATTTAATCAAAACGATAGCCGACCAGAATTGCCTACCCGAATTGGGTTGCATGCTGGTGAAATGTTTTTGGGCAACATCGGCGCAATTGACCATTATGAATATCGGGCTGTTGGGGATATCGTAAATACCAGCAATCGTATTCAAGGTATGAACAAATATTTGGGAACGCGGATATTGGTATCCAGTGAAGTTGTTGCCGGCTTGGATGATTTCTTGATTCGCCCACTTGGTGGGTTCATGTTATTTGGGAAATCATCGCCGGTGGGTTTGGCTGAATTGATCATACATAAAGAATTGGCCAGTAAAGAACAGTTGTGGTTGAGTGAAATTTTTGCTTATGCACTGCATGCCTATGAATTACAGAAATGGCAAGATGCCATAATAAATTTTTCAGAAATTCTTAGAGCTTATCCAAATGATGGGCCCGCGCGATATTATCTAGAGCATTGCCGGCATTTGATGCTTACGCCACCCATTGGTTTGTGGAATCCTACTATTCATATGGAAAGTAAATGAAATGGCCCTGTTTAGCGGAGGATTTTAGGTTCAATCAAGTTAAATGTATGATTCTTAAAGAGGCCGCCACAAATAAAAATTTCACGACAACAGTTGTGTTGCAGAAGAGTTTCTTTTCGCTTTTTATGTGATTATGAGGGTGAGTCCTGAATTTTTGGAATCACTCATAACAAATGTCATGACTGGAAAAACCAGAATGGTGAAATATGCGAGCTAAACCGCTTTTTTTGGGCGTAATTGTTGGCCTGTTTGGCGTTTTAGTGAATTTGACGCCACTCGGTTTGGCACTGGAAGAAAACTACGGCTTAGATTTTTTGTTTTTTTTGCGTGGTCCAGTGACTGTGCCGAATGATGTTGCGGTCATTGCGATAGACCAACCTTCCGCAACAGCATTGGATTTACCAATAACACCTCAGTCATGGCCACGTGAACTACATGCACGTTTAATAGATAAATTATCTGCAGCGGGCGCACGCGCAATTGTTTTTGATTTGTTGTTTGATAAACAAGGTATTGTGCCGGAAGACGATGCCAAGTTGTCATTGGCAATGCAGAAAGCACGTAATGTTGTGGTTGTTACACGGTTGAATTTTAAGGAGTTAGAATTTCACGAGGATTCCGCTGATCTATCTACTAACCGTATTACTGAAGTAGGCACCACAGAAATACTACCTATCATTGCAGATGCCGCAATGGCACAAGCGCCTTTTCCATTACCCAAAGCTGATAGAGTAAATGTTTATTGGACATTTAAGGCTAGCGCTGGTGATATGTCAACCATACCTGTTGTAGCTCTACAGGTGTACGCTTTGCCGCTATATGATGATTTCGTCAACTTGTTACAAAAGGTAGAGCCGACAGAGGCAGCAAAACTACCTGTTGCAAATGATGATTTGGATATTGGAGATTTGATTACTACGTTGCGTAGAATTTTTGTAAAAGATTCACAGCTTGCACAGTCAATGCAAATAGAATTAAATCGTGACACCAGTTTGGATGCGACAAAGAAGCGGGTAATTAATGCACTGATAAATGTATATGCCGGGGATGAGTCCCGGTATATCAATTTCTATGGCCCGCCACGCAGTGTCATGACGGTACCGTATCATCAGATTATACAAATCGACAAAAGCAGCACAATAGAAAATCAACTGGTGCAATTAGATTTTCGGGATAAAGTGGTTTTTGTTGGATTCTCTGCCTTGACGCAGTATGAGCAGGACAGAATTAGAGATGATTATAATACGGTGTTCTCAAATCCTGGTGGTATTTATATCAGTGGCGTTGAGATTGCTGCGACAGCGTTTGCCAATTTATTAGAAGGCAAGTCGGTTAAGGCTCTTCCATATATTGAAAGTTCGATCGTTGTTTTTCTTTTTGGGTTAGTCATTGGGGTTATTTTTCTGGTATTGCCAAATCGTTATGCTGCAGTCGCTGGCATTACCCTGGCAGGATTATATTTTTACTTTGCATACTATCAGTTTAAAGAAGTGGCTATTTGGCTACCGTTAATTGTGCCATTTTTCTTACAAATGCCATTTGCTTTATATGGCGTAGTGTGGCTAAAACGTAGGCGACTAAAGATAGAAATGGATAAATTATTGCCGCCTGAAGAAGCACGTAAAATAGATAACAATATCGACTCAAGTAACCAAATGAAGTTGGTGTATGGTGTTTGTTTGCTTACTGATGTAAAAGGGTATACGAGTCTTTCGGCAAGAATGGATAAAACACAGCTAGGTCTTTTGATGAACGAATATTATGGAGTGTTGTTTGGGCTCGTCCATCAGCATAATGGATACGTCTCAAATGTTGTGGGTGATTCGATGCTTGCAATATGGATAGATGATTCTACTGCAAATATTGTTTTGCATAAAAAGGCATGCCTTGCAAGTCTTGATATTTCTGAAGCCGTTGAGCGCTTCAGTCAAAGTAATAGTCGACAGGAAAAATTACCTACCCGTATTGGGTTGCATGCCGGTGAAATGTTATCGGGTCAAGTCGGTGGGGGTGAACGCTATGAATTTCGTGTGGTAGGGGATGTGGTGAATACGAGCGATCGTATTCAAGGTATGAACAAATACTTGGGTACACGAGTATTAATATCCAGTGATGTTGTCGCAGATTTAGATGATTTTTTGATCCGCCCAGTTGGTAGTTTCATGTTGAAAGGGAAAACACTGCCAGTTAACTTGGCCGAACTGGTCACACAAAAACAACAAGCCAGTAATGAACAATTGTGGTTGTGTGAAGTTTTTGCTTGTGCACTACATGCCTATGAGTTACAGGAGTGGCAGGAAGCCATTAAAGGTTTTTCAGAGATACTCAAAGTATTCCCAAATGATGGACCAGCACTATACTATCTAAAGCGTTGTCGACTGTTGATGCTAACACCACCTATTGGTTTGTGGGATCCTACTATTCATATGGAAAGTAAATGAAATGTTTGTTTATTAAAATAAACATCATTCAACACTATTTTTTGTTTTATACTCGTGCTACTTCAAAATACAGGCTTCAGTGTTCAGACTTCCTGTCTGAACAAGGCGTAACTCGCAGGGAATGGCCTGTTCTTTTCGGGGGTTACAACACAGAGTAAGCTTTCTGACTGAACACCCAGAGGACAAGGCGAGAAGCCACCCTTTTCTTTGTTATTAAATCTTGAATTAGAGTGATTAATCCAGCAATTTTACACCTTGAACAGAATGGCTTTCCGCCTTGCTGAAACCTACATTTTGAAGTAGCACGGATATAACAGTAAATTTGTTACATCAAACTACTCAAAAAAAGTAATTCTTTTGTGAGAATTCACACAGACAGTTCCAAAAATTGATTCTAAGATTGTAATCATTGCTCTTTACCAACTAGCCTGAATATTGCACCAGTTGGTGGAATTTAAACGCCGCCTTGTATTGAAATGCGCGTGCTCGCGACTGGAGACGCAGTTATTCTGCGGCGTAGAGAGCATGTGCGTTCTATTCAATACAGGGCAAGTTAAAAACCAGCAAGTGAGTCGCAAGTACAAACTGTATTTTCTAAAAATTTGTTAATGACTTATGGGAATAACGATTACAGGCCAAAATCTTACGTACTGGTGCAATATTCAGGCTTACCTGTTTAAGGTGCGTATAAAATATAAATAAAACTAATGTTTCAATTACGACAATATTGAAACTAATAATGGGAATGATTCAGATGTTTGTATTGAACTTAATTAAGAGCAATACTTTAGTAACAGCATCTGTTGGTTCTGTTTTTTTGATTTTATTGGGTTTTACTGACAAAGCTTATGCGACAGAATCTTGTGAATCACCCGTGGCGAAAATTGTATCAGTTCAGGGTGTTATTGAGATACGCAGTGCTAATGAAACAGCTTGGCGGGCAGCGGCGATGAACACCATGCTTTGTACTGGGGATATGATTCGTGCAGGCTCACATAGTAATGCAGCGCTTCGGCTGAGTAATGAAAGCATGCTTAGATTAGATCAAAGAACAACGATTACTTTTCCTCAATCAGAACAAGATAAAGCCACGTCGCTACTGGATTTATTGCGGGGCGCGATACATATTATTACCCGTACACCCAAACCATTTAAAGTCAGAACACCATTTGTTAATGCATTAGTCGAAGGAACCGAATTTTTCGT
>JAHZIU010000412.1 GCA_022601315.1 Betaproteobacteria bacterium | reverse complement strand
ACTATGGATCAGTCGCCAGATTATGTTTTCTAATAAATTAATTCTGTCTTCATCATTGTAGTAATTGACAAGTATGCTTGAAACTGAGCAAGTTCAGGAGGAGTTGGATCATGTTATCGCTGTAGCTCAAGGCTTCAGAGCAGCCATTATCGATAACGATTGGAATCGTGCTTGCGATTTCATGACATACGAAGCGATAGCTAAACAGATTGCTATTATTATTTATGGCTGCGGATATTCTCCCTGGGCTCAGAAACCAAAGGTGGCTTCTTCACTTACCGCTTTACTAACCAGACACGGTATTGATTTCCAGGCGAGTAGAGATTTTCCAAAAGGTCTCAAACTAGCCCCTGCATTAGTTGAGTTAATGGCATGGCTTGAAAATAACACACCGCTTGAGGCAGGAGTTTCGCAAGAACAACAGCGTGAAAATATGCGTGCAACGTCATTTTCGGACTTTAAGTTAACTGAGGTTAACAAGGCTAGAGCGACTCAATCAGACAATGAAAGAAAAAGGCGTATTCAGTTTTTGAAAATAAATAATAAATGGTTAATCAGCGCTAGTATCTAAGATTAAATAACGGCTCTGTTGAAATAATTGGGTCAATTGTCAATCTGACAATTACGTAATATGCCACAGGAATACTTATACGTTATTTAATGTAAAATTTAATCAATGATTCTTTACCTCTCGTGTTTAGATGCGGTAATGCCCAAAATTATGGGATTCTAATAACACCATATGCATCCAAAATATCAATATTATATGTATTTATCTATGATGCATTACGTACCTTCATGCAGTTTGCCCTGTTTTTTTTCAGAACACATGCGACAAGCACATTGATACCCTTGACGGTAACTGTCAAGTTACCTGTCGCTTACAATATCAGCAAAATAATCCCCCAAACACATAACAAGCTACCCGATGTTTTGCTAATAAAATGTTTTTTATCAAGAAACCCTTTTTCTATCAATATAAAAAGAGTAATCAATACCATGCCGGTTATGTTCATGACACCAACTACAAACATAATCAGCATTTGTGCCCAACAACATCCAAGACAGGTTACTCCATGCAGAATACCCATCTTAAAAGCGCCTAGATTGCCGTTCTTCCAGAAATTTAGCAAGAAACCCAATGGTGATCGACAGTGATTTAAGCAGGCATTTTTAAGTGAAGTGAATTGATAAATTCCGGCTGTGATTAGGATGGCAGAAGCTAATATTGTATTGGTGTTTTCCATCATGCCTGAAAGCCACTGTGCGCTGTGCAACTGCCATTGCAATAGCGTTAATACAATACTGAAACCAAACCAGATTAATAAATAGGCCAGGCTGAACAGATAGCTGAAGGGAAAATCACTACCATAGCGTTGCTGACAGGTTTTCCTAAAGAGCTGAATGACAGGAAGTGCTGTAGGTAACATCATAGCGGCCATCATTACAGCCCACATCAAATAGACAATAGAAAAGTCGCTGATTGTCCACTCCCAGGCTGAATTTGGGGGCATCCACATTTCAGACATTGGCAGATTGGTCATTTCCCAGTTTTGATAAATCAGAAACCCCCATGCAGACAAAGTGATGCATAAGAGCAGAAGAATAATTCCAGGCATAAAATAACTGGCTTAACGGCGCTTATGGCTGATATATAAACGAAGAGTAGTAGCCGTTACGATCACTAAACTGCCAGTTGTTATCAAAATCCTGATATTGGTACTGATTGGATTTAGCGACAATGGAAGGATGACTGCTGACAACGCATAATGGCGGATTGCTGATGCTTGATTCTTCACCAGTGATTCCTTGAATACTTTCTATTTCAGCTTGCGCAATACCGGGAATACTCATTAACCGCTTATTACCGCCTTCCTGGTAATTTATTTTAACTTTTTTGATGCCTGATACTTCGCTGACAAAACTCATCAGAATGGCTAAATGACCACCTTGTTGACCGCTGAAAATTTGAGTAATCGCATCAGACTGAGCATCATCTGCACGCTCATCGATATATAAAGCAGCCTGCCAATTGCCATCTTTCATATGACCGGGAGCATAACAGGCTAGCGCGACATTGAGATTATCCAACCTTTGGGCTTCAAAATGCCCGGTTGAAATATGCCAGGCGACCAGTAGCTTACAGTCTCCTTCAGAAGGAGGTTGCAACCAGACACAAGGGCATGCAGTTTCACAGTTACAGGTTTCAAAATAACTGCCTTGTAATTGCCAAGCGATATTGTCAGTCATAGTTATTGCCTAAAAGGGTTCTTTAAACGGTCTGAGATCTAATTCATGTGTCCAGGCACTGGGGTGTTGGCAATGAATTGACCAGTAAGTGTCGGCAATGGCTTCGAGTTTTAATAAGCCGTCTTTGCCTTTTGCTTTGGTGTATTCAGGAAATTGTAGTGCTGCACGATCACCGTCAATGACGCCATCAATAATAGCATGCACAACATGAATACCCTCTGGAGAAAACTCCCTTGCCAGTCCTTGGGCCAGCGACCTTAATGCTGCTTTAGCGGATGCGAAAGCAGTAAATGGTGGTTTGGAGCGCAAGGAAGCTGTGGCTCCGGTAAAAAACAACGTGCCCTGTTGATTGGGTTGCATACACGCTATCGCTGCTTTGGCAAACAAAAAGGCCCCAAGACAATTTTGCTGCCATAACTTGATAAAGGTTTCCGTCTCGATCTCAAGAATCGGAGTAGGTATATTGCTATCTACATTGTAGACAGCAATTTGTAATGCATATCGACTATTCTTGATGACTTCAAACAAATGATTGATATCATATTCTTGAGTAGCATCGGCAACCACTGTGGTGACCTGTCCACCATTTTGTAGAATACTATCCGCGACTCGTTGCAATTTATCTTCACTGCGCCCAGCGATGAAGATATGCAACCCTTCCGCCGCAAACTGTTTTGCGAGTGCAGCGCCCAAGCCATGTTCTGGCCCAACGCCAATGATAACAGCCGAGCATT
>JAHZIU010000411.1 GCA_022601315.1 Betaproteobacteria bacterium | reverse complement strand
GGTGAATGGATATCATAGACACCTGGACCAATTTCATTTGGATATTGAAATTGATCAAACACATCCAATAGTTCCATGTCTGAGCGAGAAGTTTCAATAGTAATGACATCAGCATCCATTTCGGCAATCGCTGTTATGATGTCGTTGAACTCTGAATAACACATATGGGTGTGAATTTGGGTTGTATCATTGACGCCATTCGCTGTTATTTGGAACGCTCGTATTGCCCATTTTAGATAGCCTTTCCATTGTGCCTTTCTTAACGGCAAGCCCTCTCTTAAAGCTGCTTCGTCAATCTGAATAATACTAATACCTGCCTTTTCAAGGTCTAGCACTTCATCACGCATGGCTAATGCCAGTTGCAAACAGGTCTTTGCCCGCTGCTGATCGTCACGTACAAATGACCAATTCAGTAATGTGACAGGTCCGGTCAGCATCCCTTTTACAGGTTTGCTGGTTAATGACTGCGCATACTGAATCCAATCAACGGTCATTGCCTTAGGGCGTGAAACATCACCGTAAATAATTGGCGGTTTGACACAACGTGAACCATAAGACTGTACCCAACCAAACTGAGTAAAGGCATAGCCCGTTAATTGTTCACCAAAATACTCTACCATATCATTACGTTCCGCCTCGCCATGCACTAAAACATCAAGTCCCAAACGCTCTTGTTCGTGCACGCAAGTTTTGATCTCTTGCTGCATAATTTGATGATACTGCGCCTCAGATAGTTTACTTGCTTTAAAGTTTTGTCTAGCCTGTCTGATTTCCCGAGTTTGTGGAAAGGAACCGATTGTGGTGGTCGGATAAAGTGGTAAATTAAATTTTTTTTGTTGTAAGGTTGCGCGCTTTTGATAAGGCGACTGGCGTAACCCAATGGCGTCATTAATACCAAGTGCTCGTTTTCGCACAGATTCATTATGGACGCGTTTTGAATGTTGTCGATTATGTATGGCTGCGGCATTATCCAGCAGTTTCTTTTTTATAGCTTTACGTCCATGATTTAGCGCTTTTGCAAGAGTATCAACCTCATCCACCTTCTGTATAGCAAATGCTAGCCATGAATGGACATCGCTATCCAAATTCTGCTCACTATTCAGATCTACAGGTACATGTAGTAATGAACAAGATGGCGCAAGCCAAAGACGGTCTTGCAAACGCGAATGAATAGGCTCTAATCTGTCCAACGTTTTTGTTAAATCTGTTTTCCAAATATTGCGTCCATTGACCATGCCCAGCGATAAAACTTTATGGGAAGGTAACCAGTCGACAATTTTAGCAACTTCATCTTTTGCAGTAATGGCATCCAGGTGCAACCCATTAACAGGCAGCTCGCAAGCTAATTGCAAGTTATCTTGTAGTTGTCCAAAGTAGGTTGCCACAAGTATATTTAAAGAAGTGTTTTGCAGCTGAAAATATGTTTTTCTTAAGGCATGTTTCCACTTTTGGGAAAGTTCCATTACCAATATAGGCTCATCAATTTGTACCCATTGGATACCTAAACTGTTTAGCTCATGAAATAAAAGTGCATAACTACTCACTAAATCATCCAACAGATCTAGTTTATCTGAGCCATCCTTTGATTTACCTAACCAAAGATATGTAACCGGACCAATAATTACCGGCTTTATATTAATACCTTGTTGTTTTGCCTCTTTGATCTGTTGAAATATCCAATTAGTATTAAGTGAGAATTTTGTGTTTTTGTCAAATTCGGGCACAATGTAATGGTAGTTGGTATCAAACCATTTCGTCATTTCACCAGCACTAACAGCGCAACAGTTCGAATCATCAGATACTGAACGTCCTCTCGCTACACGAAAGTAGCTGTCTAACTCATCACCTTCTAATGCCTGCACGCGTGCAGGAATATTACTCAGCATAAAACTGGTGTCCAGCACTTGATCGTACAAAGAAAAATCTCCCACTGGAACCCAATCAAGCGCTGATTGATCTTGCCAATGTTGTTGCCTTAAGCCAGCGGAAGTTTCCTCAAGCGTTTGTTTAGAAATTATTTTTTTCCAATATTTCTCCAAAGAAAATTTTAACTCCCGCTTCCTGCCAATACGTGGAAACCCAAGACTATGTGTTGTAACCATAATTTACCTTTTACCGAATGCAATATAGGTTGATCATTGTATAAAGAACAAAAGATAAAAAATAATGATAATATTTGCATTTCCAATTAGTTTCCTGCATATATGATAGAACATAGCCATCTAAAAATTATTCGAGCACTACATATCAATGGCACATTGACTGAAGCAGCCAACAACTTATGTTTAAGTCAGCCTGCCCTGTCACATCAAATCCGTTATTTGGAAAAGAAAATAGGGGTTACGTTATGGGAAAAAGAAGGCCGAACATTACGGCTAACCCAAGCAGGAAATTTATTGCTGGGAGTAGCTAATCAAGTTCTACCGGTGCTATCACAAGCTGAAGAAACGCTCAAAGCCTATAGTGAAGGCCAGCAAGGTATATTGCGTATTGGCGTAGAGTGTTATCCATGTTTTGAATGGTTAACGGGAATTATGAGTCAATTCATGCAACAATTGCCCGATGTGGATATTGATATCGTGCACAAATTTCAGTTCTCAGGATTAGAAGGTTTACTAAATCATCATATTGATATCCTTGTCACACCCGACTTCATAAAAAAAGAACAAATTTATTATGAAATAATTACTGAATACCAACTGGTCTTAATGGTTTCCGCCGATCATTCTTTAGCAAAAAATAAACAATTAACGCCCGAGGATTTATCCAGAGAAACACTATTAACGTTTCCAATCCCTCAGGAACGGATAGATATCCTGACCCATTTCTTAACACCATCTCATCTTGAACCGGTAAAACAAAAGAAAATTGAGTCACTGGAAATAATGTTACAAATGACCGCATTAAAACGTGGCGTCTGTGTTCTGCCAGAATGGCTAGCGGATAACAAAAGTAAGCATTTCAACCTCAAAAAAATTCGAATTGGTCAGAATGGGCTGTATAGGAAATTATTTTTAGCAATTAGAGATTCTGATGCAACGATACCCTACATCAGTAAATTTATCGCTACTGGGAAAAAAGCAGCAGCAGTTCATTTATAAGTAATGATTAACCGTGCTATAACATCTTGCGTTATAAATATGATCAATAAGCAGCATTTCATTGTGTATCCAGGGTAGACTACTACATTTTTTTCTTCTGGGTCACTATTTATGGATGAACAAGCAAGCCTGTTAGCACTTTTTGCCAGTAGTTTCTTGGCCGCCACACTCCTGCCAGGTGGATCTGAGGCTGTCTTGGTTGGTGTCTTGGTGGCCTATCCAGAACTTCATTGGCCCGCACTACTTCTTGCCTCGGTTGGCAATACCTTGGGTGGCATGAGTTCATATATTATCGGGCGATTTATCCCTGACGAGAAAACATTACTAAAAAAATCTGGTGGTAATATACGTGGGCTAGATTGGACACACCGTCATGGCGCACCAATATTACTACTATCATGGGCGCCAGTGATCGGCGATTTACTTTGTGTAGCTGCAGGATGGCTCCGAATCAACTGGTTATTGGCCATGTTATTTATGGCCATCGGGAAATTTGCTCGCTACTGGATCATTGCCACCGCAGTTAACTAAATTGTCAGAATATTTTCTTGCTGTGGTTACTCTTGAAATAGTTTTTGTAATTCTCCATTTTGGTACATTTCAGTCACTATATCCGAGCCGCCTACAAATTCACCCTTAACATATAATTGTGGAATGGTCGGCCAGTTGGAGTAATCTTTAATCCCTTGCCTGATATCAGGATCCGCCAATACGTCCACTTCAAATATATTTGCAACACCGCAGGCATTGAGTATATTTGCAACATTGGCAGAAAAACCACACTGTGGCTGCTGTGTACTGCCTTTCATGTAAAGTACCACTGGGTGATTGGTTACTTGCTCTTTAATTGTATTTTCAATGCTCATATTATTCTCCAATAATAAAATGATTAACTTTTCTGTTCAATGTAGACAACGAAGAAAGTATTTTTACACCATTATCCCATTAATTTAGAACTAACCGGAATTTCCTTTATAAACTGACCACCACTTACACGTATTATGTCACTCAAATCTTTATAGGAAAACAACTGCCTGAAACCGTTCTCGGCAAGCAATTGTTGGCATGCAGTGGCCTGATCATATCCATGTTCCAAAAATAACCATGCGTTATTATCTACTAGATGTTTGTTTGCATTCGTTACAATATGCCGGATACAAGCCATACCATCTTCGCCCGCAGATAACGCCATTAAAGGCTCAAAACGTAGGTCTCCTCGTTGTAAATGC
>JAHZIU010000078.1 GCA_022601315.1 Betaproteobacteria bacterium | reverse complement strand
GATTAATGCTTTTACAATGTTTGTAGTGGGAGAAGGTATTGAAAAGAAAACTGAGAATTTTGCTGATGAAGTAAAAGCACAAATGGGTCAAAATTAAGTTCATCATCGAATGGCTGCTAACTATAAACGTATTTTACTAAAGCTGTCTGGTGAAGCCCTAATGGGCGAAGACAATTATGGTATTAATCAATCAGTAATAGCAAGAATTGTTGCTGAACTTGATGAAGTAAGTAAACTAGGTGTTCAAATTGCCATTGTTGTCGGTGGTGGTAATATTTTTCGCGGCATGACTTCTACAAATGACGGGATTGAACGCGTTACTGCTGATTATATGGGTATGTTAGCAACAGTGATGAATGCTTTGGCGCTGCAAGATGCAATGAAGCAGGCTGGTCTGGTACCACGAATACAATCTGCGTTGCATATAGAACAAGTGGTTGAGCCTTATATTCGCGCTAAAGCTGTGCGTTATTTACAAGCGGGCAAAGTCGTCATTTTTGCGGCTGGAACAGGTAACCCATTTTTTACTACAGATACTGCTGCTGCTTTACGTGGCATGGAAATGGGTGTGGATATCCTCCTTAAAGCAACCAAAGTTGATGGTGTCTATACCAGTGACCCCAAACTTGATCCACAGGCAATACGATATAAGGAGCTATCTTTTGACGAGGCTATTGCCAAAAACCTGCAAGTTATGGATGCAACGGCATTGACGTTATGTAGAGATCAGAAGTTGTTGCTCAATGTATTTAGTATCTTTAAGGCTGGCGCACTTAAACGTATAATCCTGGGAGAAGATGAAGGGACTTTTGTGAAAATCTGACCAAGGTTTATATTAAGTCTTTTGTCATAAAGATACAGAAGGGATAACTATTATGATGGCCAATGTAAAACAATCTGCGGAACAGAAAATGCAAAAAAGTCTTGAGGCATTAAAGACTGATTTGAGCAAAATAAGAAGTGGGCGTGCGCATACCGGTTTGTTAGACCAAGTTACAGTAGATTACTATGGCGCGCCAACTGCCATTAATCAATTAGCCAATATAAACTTGATTGATGCGCGAACAATTGGCGTGATTCCCTGGGATAAAAATTTAGCAAACACGATTGAGAAAGCAATACGGGATTCTGGCCTGGGCCTCAATCCTGTTTCTGTTGGAGAAACCATTCGCGTCCCCATGCCACTTTTGACAGAAGAACGTCGCCGGGACCTTACTAAAGTCGTTAAGCAAGAAGCCGAAACTGTCCGAGTGGCAATGCGTAATATTCGCCGTGATGCAAATGCACAATTGAAAGAACTATTAAAATCCAAAGAAATATCAGAAGATGATGATCGGCGTGGTCAAGATGAAATTCAGAAGCTTACTGATCGTTACATCAATGAAATAGAAAAAATATTACAAGCTAAGGAAGCCGAGCTGATGGCTGTTTAATATGCCTCAAATCACGAGTTCAACTCGAGAAATCCCAGAAACAGATTCGATACCCAGACATGTAGCGATTATAATGGATGGTAATGGTCGATGGGCAAAAAACCGCTTAATGCCTCGCGTAGCAGGCCATAAGCAAGGGGTTGAAACAGTACGTGGCGTAATTAAAAATTGCATTGAACGTGGTGTAAAATATCTCACTTTATTCGCTTTTAGTAGTGAGAATTGGCGTCGTCCTGCTGATGAAGTTTCATTTTTAATGCAGTTATTTATCGGCGCCCTGGAAAAAGAACTTATCAAGCTACATGAAAATAACATCTGCTTTAAAGTTATTGGCGATATAACCAAATTTGAACCTAAGATAATCGAGTTCATCAATAAGGGCGAACAACTCACTGCTAATAATAACCGCCTAACTTTTACCATTGCAGCGAATTATGGAGGCCGTTGGGATGTTATGCAGGCCATTCGTAAAATGATGGCACAGTACCCTAATCATCCATTCGATTTTAAGGAAGAGAACCTAACGCCATATCTTTCCATGAATTATGCACCAGAACCGGATTTATTTATTCGCACGGGTGGAGAATGTCGCGTGAGCAATTTTTTACTGTGGCAGTTGGCTTACACAGAATTGTATTTTACTAAAACACTTTGGCCTGATTTTGATGATAATGAATTTGATCTGGCGATTCAGTCTTATCAACAACGGGAGCGTCGATTCGGCAGAACCAGTGAACAGGTTCAAGTCTTGTGAACAGCGCTAAGGTCACGACCGCGACTGCGACTGCTGCTATAAGCAAGTACTTTTATGTTGATAAAATCGAATTGCCATTTTCATGGACAAATGCCTAATAATTTTTCCGCAGTATTTAAAATACCTGCATTATACGGATGACCCGCTGTAATCCGTACCCTAAAATGAAAGTATTCAGCATTAAACAGCGATTCCTAAGAGAATTCCCCCATGCTTAAAACCCGCATTCTCACGGCAGTAATCATACTGCCATTATTTCTTGCTGCATTATTTTATCTACAAGATATTTTCTGGGCAACATTATTACTAATACTAACAATTATTGGCTCGAGAGAATGGAGTAATTTATCCAAATTCTCAGTCAAAAATACAACGCTTTACATGGTTTTAACAACCTTGATCGGCGGTGAATTACTATTTTTATTAAGCGAGTCAGTGAAGACCGACCCTTATGCTTCCGATTTTTTGTGGGTCTATGCAGGTTCTCTTTTATTTTGGATCATTGGTGTACCGTTATTTCTAAAAAAATCTCTAGTAATAAAGAATCCAGTAGCCTTAATGCTCATTGGATGGTTCGTTCTCATTCCAATCTGCCTTGCTTTATATCAATTAAGAGCTATTAGCCCTTTGCTGTTACTGGGCTTTATGGCGACAATATGGATTTCCGACACGGCTGCATATTTCACGGGCCGCGCTTTGGGCAAACGTAAACTTGCTGCTAAAATCAGCCCAGGTAAAACATGGGAAGGTGTAGCCGGCGCATTAGTGGCCGTTCTCGTGTATGGCTTGATCTGGGATTATATGGTACCTGAAGCGTCTTTGGTCACGACACTGATCCCCTTGTTATTATTCATGACGGTTTTAGGCATTATCGGGGACTTATTTGAATCGCTCATAAAACGTCAAGCAGACATGAAGGACAGCGGTAACATACTTCCAGGCCATGGTGGAATTTTAGATCGTATTGATGCATTAACCTCAACATTGCCATTAGCTATTTTAGCACTGTTAATTTTTCAGTCTCCTTCGCTATGAATACAGTTCGTTACCTAACTATACTTGGCTCCACTGGCAGTATTGGTGATAGCACACTTGATGTCGTTGCGCGCCATCCTGATCGATTCAAGGTTGTTGCCCTAACTGCTAACAATAATGTAGAAAAAATGTTGCAACAATGCCAACGTTTTTGTCCGCGCTACGCCGTTATGCTGGACGCATCAAGTGCTACAAAATTGTCCCAAGCACTACGTACTGCGGGATTGGATACGGAAGTTCTCTCAGGTATTGAATCCTTTGAAACAGTTGCTTCACTTTCTGAAGTAGATATTGTGATGGCCGCAATTGTTGGTGCCGCCGGTATCCGCCCAACATTTGCTGCAGCACAAAGTGGAAAGCTCGTATTACTCGCCAATAAAGAAACACTGGTCATGGCCGGGCGCATTTTTATGAACCTGATTGAACAGCATGGTGCCACGTTAATGCCAATTGACAGTGAGCATAATGCAATCTATCAGTCTCTACCACATCAATTTAATGGCAATCTGTCAATTGGAGGTGTGAGCCACATTTTATTGACTGCATCTGGAGGACCATTCAGACAAGCACCGTTAGCCTCGTTGGAACAAGTGACTCCCGCACAAGCCTGCGCGCACCCTAACTGGGATATGGGAAGAAAAATATCCGTCGATTCCGCGACTATGATGAATAAGGGCTTAGAAGTTATTGAGGCGCATTGGCTATTTAATGCGGCCCCAGAGCAAATTCAGGTTGTAATTCACCCGCAAAGTGTGATTCATTCCATGGTTCAATACATTGATGGTTCGGTAATAGCGCAATTAGGTAATCCAGACATGCGTACGCCGATTGCCCATGCAATGGGTTACCCTGACAGAATAGACAGCGGTGTAGCACCATTGAATATGTTTGAAGTGGCCCATCTGGATTTTGAACGCCCTGATTTTGAGCGTTTTCCTTGCTTAAGATTAGCTTATGAAGCACTTGCTGTCGGAGGTAGTATGCCGACGATTCTGAATGCGGCAAATGAGATTGCTGTTGAATCTTTTCTCAATGAGAAGATACCATTTACTGCAATTCCATTGATGATTGAACATGTCATGCAAGCGATTTCACACGAGGAAATCACAACGCTTGACGATGTACTTAAAGCGGATAATTTGGCACGTACCGAAGCATATGAATGGCTAGCAAATTTAAAATGACAATTTTGGTAAATTACAATCACTCATTTTTTCTTCAGTGGTAATATACTGTCTTACTTTAATTGACCAAATAATTACTTACAAAGATTTACAAAGCCGTAATTGAACGTTGCAGTTAATGGCTAATCTCATCATATATGAATATTCGACATCTCTATGCGGCCATGGCACTCGACTGTTGGGTGAGAGAAGCTGTTGACGTAAAGTACGAACTTCCTTTTTCTTCTATCCGCACACATTCTATATGCTGTTTAAACGCAACGCATAAGACTCAGATGATATGAAATTGAAATGATGACCGTTAATCAGACGGGATGGCTCAATATTATTATTACATGCACAATGGACTGATATGTCAATACTTTTTACCATTATTTCTTTTATTATCGCCTTAGGTCTACTCATTACCTTTCATGAATTTGGCCATTATTTGGTTGCACGCTGGAATGGGGTAAAGGTTCTCCGATTTTCAGTAGGCTTTGGTCAACCCATTTATCGAAAACGATGGGGTAAAGACCAGACAGAATGGGTCGTGGCGGCAATCCCTTTAGGCGGCTATGTCAAGATGCTGGATGAGACCGAAGGAAAAGTCGAGCCGGCAGACCTGCCACGTGCTTTCAATCGACAACCCGTTAAACGACGTTTTGCCATTGTTGCTGCAGGTCCAATCGCTAATTTTTTACTGGCCATTGTGCTGTACTGGATACTCTTCATACTTGGTGTCGACGGGATTAAACCCACACTTGGGCCGGTTTTGCCAGAAACACCCGCCGCAGTTGCACAATTTGAAGCTGGAGAAACCATTGTAAGTATTGAAAATGAATCGGTTGTAAGCTGGCAGGATGCACGTTGGACGTTGTTGCGTTATGGCATCGATCAAGCTTCGCAGATCAGAGTAGAAACTGTTAATGAGCACGGGCAAACTCATTGGCGAGAGTTAGATCTCAGTAGTATCCATCCCGATGAAG
Source organism: Betaproteobacteria bacterium (assembly GCA_022601315.1). Classification (GTDB taxonomy): domain Bacteria; phylum Pseudomonadota; class Gammaproteobacteria; order Burkholderiales; family Nitrosomonadaceae; genus Nitrosomonas. The sequence continues at coordinate 436 of JAHZIU010000078.1, read as the reverse complement.
TCGATGAAAATTATCTGGCAACGGTTGGGTTCAATGTCCACCAGCCCGTTATTGATCCGATTATTGCACAAGTAATCCCTGATGGAGCAGGCTATTTTGCTGGATTGCAGGCAGGTGACGAAATCCTGGCGGTAAATGACGAAGAAATTGTTAATTGGGTAGAGTTAGTTAATGTCATACGTGATAATCCAGATGAACACTTGCAGATGGTAGTATTACGCAATAATCAATTGATTGATATCAATATTACCCCAGAATCCAATTTTGAGGGCGGCAAGAAAATTGGCAAAATTGGTATTGTTCCTGAGGTTAATCAGGCTGAATTTGATGCCATGCTTGTTAAAGTCACTTACCCACCAGGTACCGCCGTTATAAAAGCCACACAAAAAACATGGGAAACCACGGTATTAACACTTCAAATGTTATCCAAAATGAT
>JAHZIU010000410.1 GCA_022601315.1 Betaproteobacteria bacterium | reverse complement strand
CCTTGTTTCAACATATCTTCAAAACGAAAAACACCGCAATGTGTTTGCATTATTTTAGCTAATTCGCTTTTAATCTCAGCTACATTTTCACCATTCTTGTTGTTGTCCAAATGGGACAAACGCGCCAATGTCTTATCAGCCACATCAGCGGATAATGGTTTATGGTGAACATTAATTTTTAAGTCTTCAATAATCTGAATAGCCGCAGCACGACCAAATACAATAAGATCCAATAAAGAATTCGTGCCCAGACGATTGGCACCATGGACAGAAACACAAGCACATTCACCCACTGCATAGAAACCTTGCACAATTTCTTCTGGACCTGTTTTATACGGTGCTACCACTTGACCAAAAAAATTAGTCGGGATACCCCCCATCATATAGTGGGCTGTGGGAATAACAGGTATCGGATCGTGAATTGGGTCTACATGTGCAAATTTCATCGCCAATTCACGGATGCCAGGCAAACGTGATTTAATAATATCTGCGCCCAAATGATCAACTTTTAACAATAAGTGGTCGTGATCTTCACCACAACCACGCCCATCCTTAACTTCCATTGTCATTGAACGCGCTACCACATCACGACTTGCCAGATCTTTGACATTGGGTGCATAACGCTCCATGAATCGTTCACCCGCCTGATTGAGTAAATAGCCCCCTTCCCCCCGTACTGCTTCACTGATTAGTACACCTGCTCCATGTATACCGGTCGGGTGAAATTGCCAAAACTCCATATCTTCCAAAGGAATATTTGCACGAGCAGCCATACCCAAGCCATCCCCGGTATTGATTAATGCATTGGTGCTGGCCTGAAAAATTCGGCCTGCGCCACCGGTTGCAAACAAGGTTGCCCTGGCTTGCATAATCATGACTTCCCCTGTCTCCATTTCCAATGCGATAATACCTAAGACGTCACCTTGTTCATCACGAATCAGATCCAGCCCCATCCATTCAACAAAAAACTGAGTGTTTGCGCTAACATTACGTTGGTATAGTGTATGCAACAACGCATGGCCCGTTCGATCAGCAGCTGCACAAGAACGTGTCGCCTGAGTCTCTCCAAAGTTTTGTGATTGCCCACCAAACGGGCGTTGATATATTTTGCCGTTATCCAGGCGATCAAACGGCATGCCAAAATGTTCAAGTTCATAGACTACTTCATTTGCCTGTCGACACATAAATTCAATCGCATCTTGATCGCCCAGAAAATCAGAGCCTTTTACTGTGTCGTACATATGCCAGTGCCAATTATCTTCCGTAACATTTCCCAGCGAAGCGGCAATGCCTCCTTGAGCTGAAACAGTATGTGATCGTGTTGGAAAAACTTTGGATAATACCGCTACTTTTAGCCCTGCTTCAGACAATTGCAAAGCTGCACGCATACCTGCGCCGCCAGCACCGATAATGACGACATCAAATTTTCTTTTGGTTATTGCCACATTAACTCCACAAAATTTCAGCAGACCAAACAAGATAGAACAGCAATGAAATAATCACCAGGATCTGTACTGTTAAACGAATTGCTGTAGGGTGGATATAATCCATTAAAATATTGCGAACGCCAATCCAGGCATGCCAGAGCAAAGCAATAAAAAATAAAAAAGTAGCAATACGCATCCACTGATTACTAAATATATTTTTCCATGCACCATAATCTTGCGGCGAGAAAACAAAAATGAGAAATGCCAACACCAATAGATAAAAAATCATCACGACAGCCGTTACGCGCTGCACCAACCAATCTTTTAGTCCATAATGAGCACCCGTAACAATGCGATCAGTGTGCTTTACCATATTGTTATGCCTATTAATAAGGTCAGTAAAATTCCGGTAGCCAGTACTAATTTACTGCTTGTACGTGACTGCGCCAGGGCAATTCCAATATGTAGATCTAGCGCTAGATAACGAACACCAGCAAATAAGTGATGCAAAAAAAACCATATTGGGAGTAGCAATAATAACTTTACCACGGGATTTGACAGGTAGCTGTGCAAAACATCGAAACTCTGCTGAGATGCCAGCATCATTTGCAAGCCATATAATAATATGGGGATACCAGGAAAAAAGAGTAAGACACCACTAATACGATGAAGAATTGAGACAACAGCCGGTAGGGGTTGTTTGATTTTGAGCAGATTCAGATGTTTGGGGCGTTTATTATGCAATTTCACTTCCATACGATTATTTCTAAAGTAGAAGATTATAAAGCTAATATAAGGCACTAAATTATTGTTAAGTTTAGTCTCTTATCATCAACGACACAAGGCATAACGTAAATCAAGATACAAATAATTATAATTTATAAAGTATTTGTAATCATTTGTCACTGCTTATAAATTGCAAATTACAAATTTGTAAACCTGTATCTATACAATTCAGCGCTATCATTGGGTCTAATTCACATGATAAAATTAGGATCGATTATTTATTTACCCGAAGCAAATATTAGATGATACAACTAACCGTCAACGGTGAAATTCAAAACATTGACAACCCTATTAGTGTTTCGCAACTTATTGACTGCTTATGTCTACAAGGCAAACGTATTGCAATTGAACGCAATGGAGAAATAGTGCCGCGCAGTCAATTCGCAGACCAGACTTTAGCTGATGGTGACAAATTAGAAGTTGTCGTAGCAGTGGGTG
>JAHZIU010000409.1 GCA_022601315.1 Betaproteobacteria bacterium | reverse complement strand
TTTAGTAAAATACGTTTATAGTTAGCAGCCATTCGATGATGAACTTAATTTTGACCCATTTGTGCTTTTACTTCATCAGCAAAATTCTCAGTTTTCTTTTCAATACCTTCTCCCACTACAAACATTGTAAAAGCATTAATCTTTGCTGATTTACTTGCCAGTAATTTCTCTACAGTTTGGTCAGGATCCTTAACAAAAGGTTGACCCAACAATGTTACTTCTGCAAGGTATTTAGTAATGCGTCCTTCAACCATTTTTTCAATAATATTTGCGGGCTTACCACTCTCAGCTGCCTGAGCGGAAAATATTTGGCGTTCATGATCGAGCACATCTGCAGATACTTGTTCTTTAGAGACACAAATTGGTTTGCTTGCAGCAATATGCATGGCAATATCTTTGCCGAGTGTCTCATCGCCGCCGGTATAGTCAACCATTACGCCAATCTTGGTACCATGCAAATAAGCGGCAAGTTGCCCTTCAGTTGTATGGCGACCGCATCGACGTATCGTAATATTTTCACCCAACTTCATGACTAATGCCTGGCGGGTTGCGTCTACTGTTTCACCACAAGGTAATGACGCTTCATTGAGTACAGCTATATCGGTTAAATTAGCTGTCGCAACAAGTTCAGCGACTTTTTTAGCAAAATCAATAAGATCATCGTTTTTGGCAACAAAGTCAGTTTCACAATTAACCTCTACTACTGCACCACTTTTTTGATCAGCTGCAATAAAAGCGCCAACAACACCTTCGGCAGCGATGCGTCCAGCTGCTTTGCTTGCTTTGGCGCCACTCTTGATTCTCATGAGATCTTCTGCAGCTTTTATATCGCCATCAGTTTCTAATAGCGCCTTCTTACACTCCATCATGCCAAGCCCAGTCAACTCGCGCAATTCTTTTACCATACTTGCGGTAATAGCCGCCATACATTACTCCAGATACAAATTAGTTTATGAATTGAGTATCTAACTTGGAAAACTTTTTTGATTTCAACTAAGAAATTTACAAATCAACTGAAAATATATTTTTCAGTTGTGTCTCTGTTTATAGCAAGTAATAGATTTTCTTATTATTAGAAATCTTTAGAGATCCAAGTTAAGCCACAATTTTAATGTTCAGTTTATACAGCTTGTTCTGCTGGGTTTAGCTCTACAATTTCCTGAATAGACTGATTACGTCCTTCCAGTATTGCGTCCGCTACACCTCGAGCATATAAGCGAATCGCCCGGCTTGAATCATCGTTACCTGGAATAATATAATGTAATCCATCAGGATTATGGTTCGTATCCACTACACCAACTACTGGGATACCAAGTTTTTTGGCCTCAGTAATGGCGCCTTTCTGATAACCAACATCTATAATAAATATAGCATCAGGTATACCATTCATGTTCTTGATACCACCCAGGCTGCTGTTCAGCTTATCCAGTTCACGTTGCATATCAAGTGCTTCTTTTTTAACTAGTTTCTCAACTGTGCCATCTAGCATCATCGCCTCCATATCATGCAGGCGCTTGATTGATTGTTTGATGGTCTTGAAATTGGTTAACATTCCACCTAACCAACGTTGATCTACATATGGTGAGCCACAACGTATCGCTTCTTCACGTACGATATCACGCGCTTGTCGCTTAGTACCAACGAACATGACCACACCTTTATTAGCTGATAATTGGCGTACATACTTCATAGCCTCTTCATACATAACCATTGTTTGTTCTAGGTTGATAATATGAATTTTGTTACGATGGCCGAAAATGTATGGTGCCATTTTAGGGTTCCAAAACCGAGTTTGATGTCCGAAATGAACACCCGCTTCTAGCATTTGCCGCATAGTTACTGACATATTTTTTTCCTTTTGGGTTGAGCCTCCATTCGCCACAGCGACTCTTTTTATAAAAAATAAAAAAAGAGTACCCTCTAAATTTACGAATGTGTGAATTTAACCTGAATGTGCTGAAAACAGTCTTAAGCAACAACTCAGATTATCAGCGCATTATAGCATCTTCTAATGCTTACTCAAGCTGATAAGAAAGAAGCGTGTGATTTTAAGCGATGTAATGCGTATGTGCAGAAAAGACTTAACAATCAAGCCAGGGGATATGTATATACTAGAAAATATGCTGTAAGAATTTGTTGATGTTCAAGCTGCACAAGATGAATGACCCATTTTCAATCTTAAACGATCCATATCATTGATTTGTATATGTTTGTTATCTACGTTAATGATGTTTTCATCCTGTAGCTTTGAAAATGCGCGACTGACGGTCTCCAGTTTAAGACCCAGGTAACTGCCAATTTCCTCTCGGGTCATGCGCAGATTAAAATCTGATGCGGAATAACCACGTATAACAAAACGTTGTGACAAGTTAAGCAGAAAAGTAGCCAAACGTTCTTCTGCTTTCATACTGCCGAGTAACAGCATGACGCCATGATCGCGCACTATTTCACGACTCATGATTTTATGGAATTGATGCATTAGTGAAGGAATGGACAAACTAATTTCTTCCAATTTTGCAAAGGGAACTTCACAAACCTCACTATCTTCTAATGCGATTGCATCGCAAGTGTATATTTCTGTACTAATCGCATCCAGTCCCAGTAATTCACCAGTCATATAAAAACCAGTTACTTGCTGACGCCCATCTTCCTCTAAAACACTGGTTTTCAGAGAACCTCTGCGCACAGCAAAAAGTGTTTGAAATCTTGTGCCGGTCCTATGTAAATAGTCACCACGTTGAATTTTACGCTTGTTACTGACTACATCACCAAGTATTTCCACTTCTTGCTCATTAAGGCCAAGGGGCAGACATAACTCCCGGAAACTGCATGTCGTGCAGTTTTTCCTTAAATGAGAAACGTCATGGTAATTGGATATGGGTTTGTCTGGTAACAAATTGTTTTTTAATAATCTATAGTGGTTGAGGCTATTAAATTTATTATTTAAGTTGACCTGGGTCAAAGCGTTTAGCTTTTCATACAGACATAATTCTACAGGCTATTAGCCATAACGAGTGGATATTCTTTTTATTTTTTTAATTCGGCAGCGTTTCGAATGATGAATTGTAAGAAATTTGCCCGTAATTGACCCAACTTCTCACTAGTCTTATCACCTATAAGGTCGTGTTCCAGTGAATTTAAAACTGCCTATTGATACAGATGCAGAACTAAGTTCAGCGCTTATTAGTCAATTTGGATTCAATCAGCATAATTACACCTTATATCCTGAACCCAGCTATTTTGTTGAAGCCTTTGACACTCAAGCATACTTAGCTTGGGTGAACAATCGAAAGATTGGCAGTTGCCGCCGCGCTTTATCACTGAGTGTTCATATCCCTTTCTGTAACGCTTTAAGTTTTTGTTGCCAACAAAACCAAATTCTTACCAATGATCAGACTGCTATCAAAAGATATCTTGATTACTTATCACGAGAGATAAGCTTACAAGGTAAGCTGTTCCAAGGCGATACAAAAGTAGAACAGCTCTATTTTAGCAGTGGTATTCCAGCATATCTCGATGAAATTCAGCTAGGCGGTATTTTGCATGAAATCAGACAAAATTTTAACTTAACCCGGTACGGAGAATACTTAATTGAAATTGATCCGCGCCAGGTAACTCGTTCACGTCTAAGAGCATTTAGCGATTTGGGCTTTAATTGTGTGAATATCGGTATATATGATTTTACACAGCAGGTGCAACAAGCGATGCATCGTTTTCAGAGCGAACAAGATACCCTGTATGCTATCCAGGCTGCAAAACAGGAAGGTATCAAATCCATAAGAATAGAACTGTTATATGGTTTGCCCAAGCAGGGCCTTAAAGAATTTAGCTATACACTGGAACAAATAATTAATGCAAATCCGAATCAGATTAATTTACTGAGTTATTTGCATTTGCCTGAAAAATTCAAGCCACAACGACGTATCAATGGTGACGATTTGCCATCTAAAGAAACTAAATTAGAGAGCTTGCAATTTGCCATCTCTCGCTTAATTGATGCCGGATATATCCATATTGGCATGAATTTATTTGCGAAACAGGATGATCCTTTAGTCACGGCACAGCGCCAGGGGCGATTGAATTACAATACACGAGGGTTCACAATTTATCCTGACAGTAACCTTGTTGCATTAGGCGCGTCCTCGATTGGCAGTGTCGGTCCTACATTAATTCAGAATCATTGTGATTTACTACAATACTACGACAAGCTAGAGTACGATCAAATCCCCATTATGCGGGGTTTTGAATTAAGTGCTGATGATTTGCTAAGGCGTACTGTTATTCATGCGCTAATTTGCCACTCTGTACTTTCTTTCGAATCAATCGAAACTACTTTTCCAATAGACTTTAAGCATTATTTTGCAACAGAATTAATAGAACTGATGGTGCATGAAAGAGCGGGATTATTAGCGATAGCTGATGAAGAAATCGCTGTTACATCAATTGGCCGTTTGTTAATCAGCAGTATTTGTATGGTGTTTGATAAATATCAGCGTGTCAGTAGAGCGCGTTGTTGCAACGCTATGGTTATCTGATGGAAACAGAAGTTACTTCGGGAGATAGTTTCTCCCGAAGACGAACATGAATTATCTATTGGTATCACTATGTGACAGCACATATTCAGCTAAACGATCGGCTGCTTCACCATCAATATTTTTAAAAGCGGGCATTCTCATGCTGCCTGACTGTACTTTATTTATGATTGATTCTTTATTGGCCATATTCTCGCTCAATAACATTGCTACTTCACCACTTAAAGGTTTATGACACTCAGTGCAAGCAGTGCCGAAAATTTGTTCACCAGTTGCATCCGCTGGAGGGGTATACTCATTACTTGCACCACAACCAACTAATATAAACAGTGCTGATGCAGTTAATACAACATTCCTTTTTTTCATTTTCTAACTCCTGTTTGTAATTAAACCTGAAATATTATTATTTAATAACTTTCCATTATTTTCAGTGAGCCTACCTTACCCAGTGATACATCAATTTGTCAAACAAATTAAAACGGATCAAGTCGCTTAATAGGTTCTAGCAATTTTCTTGACCGGAACGTAGTGGTTCTGTGTGTGCGGTTTATTAAATTCCAGCAACTGGTGACCTAATCAGACTACCCTGAATATTGCACCAGTTGGTGGAATTTAAACGCTGCCTTGTATTGAATTGAGCGTGTTCGCGACCGGATACGCAGTTATTCTGCGGCGTAGAGCGCATGTGCGTTCTATTCAATACAGGGCAAGTTAAAAACCAGTAAGTGAGTCGCAAATACAAACTGTATTTTCTAAAAATTTGCTAAAAACCATCAGGAATAACGATTACAGGCCAGAATCTTACGTACTGGTGCCATAATCAGGCTCAGACCGTTCTTGAATCTATCATTTTCTTATACGTGTTATTCTTGGAAATTATTCTACATTGAGAATACAGATTCAAAATCACTTCTATAATTACGCGCAATAATTTTTCTTGGATAATTTCTTAACCCAGTTACTAAAAATTTGCACAATACGATGAATGATTCTCCCATGGTCTGCTGGATTGAAAACGAAGTAGAAAAATCTGCTTACTGGCATTCAGAAAAAGGTATGTCTCCACCCAAGCGCGTATTGATTGCCGATGATCGTATGACAGCGGATAGTGCATACCGATTGGCCTGCGAAGGGAATGCATTGCTGTGGCGTGGCGATTTTCAAAACGCACGCCAATTGCTGCAAGCAATGGCGCGACGCATCGATAAAAAACCACGCAAGCGTAAAACAGGTAAAACGAGTAAAACAAAGAAACAAATCGCAACACCTGCCGAGGCTTTTCATTTGCATCGTCTGGTACAATCACAGCGCGCCCACACTCTGGGTATGTTACTGATTCCATTTGCGGCTGATCACAGCATCCCATTGCGCCGTGCACCCGATGTGCGTCAAGCTTGTCTGGATGTTTATGGGCCGGTGGCGGAGCCTTATGTTGCTTCGCTACGTGAACTATTGGGTCTTATCGGGGCATATGAATGGCGTAAAAATGGTATTGATGTGCCGGCATTGGGTGCGCGTATTCATCCTCATTACGGCGTTTTTGCGCCGATACGCAACGAGTATGTTGGTCTGGTCGCACAAGCCAATTTGCCCAAACTAACCATGACGCAGTCAGTCGCGTTCGATATTGGCACGGGAACCGGCGTATTAGCTGCGGTGCTGGCAAACCGGGGTGTTCAACGTATTATTGCTACCGACCAGGATTTACGTGCGCTAAATTGCGCACGTGAAAACTTGGTACGATTGGCGTTAATTGATCAGGTAGAAGTGGAACAAGCAGATCTTTTCCCTGAAACTGAAAGTCAGGCATCGCTAATCGTGTGCAATCCGCCGTGGATTCCCGCACGGCCAAGTTCACCGCTTGAACATGCTATTTTTGACCTGGAGAGTCGCATGTTGAAAGGGTTTTTGAATGGACTTGCGGCACATCTCGCGCCAGAAGGGGAGGGTTGGTTGATTCTGTCCGATATCGCTGAACATTTGGGGTTGCGTACTCGTGATGAATTGCACGCAGCTATTGATGCAGCGGGATTGAAGGTGCTGGGTAAATCAGATGTGAAACCGCATCATCCGCGTGTTTCTGATAGCAGTGA
>JAHZIU010000408.1 GCA_022601315.1 Betaproteobacteria bacterium | reverse complement strand
TTTGTGTTTATTTTTTCCTGTCCTTGATCATAGATACTACTATGTTTTTTTGCATATGGTGTCTTTATTCAAAAGCAAAGATACATCACATCTTCATGACGGCTAGAGGGTAGTGTCATAATAAAATCACAGTTTATTGCCAGATACATTATTATCTTAAATAACACAATAATAAATATGTAATCAGGCAAGAAAAAGAGATGATTATAATTAGTCCATTTTATGACACAGAGGCGGCGTTTAGGATAGAAATCTGCCTCAATCGGGCTAAAGCATCAGAGCAACTGGTCTATTATTGGCAATAAATAATACGATAGAATCCGTGAATTTGAACAATCTGCTCCTTTTTGATTATCATAAAGTTGCGACAGTTCTATCCATCTGGTTCTATTGCTTATTTAAAAGTCAAAATATATGATCCTATTTGTTCTGGGCAATGTTTTTTCTTTTATAACAAAATGGATATAAGATATGAATAAAAAACTTAAAACCCTAATATTAAGCCTAATTATCCTAATAATAATGTCTGCGTGCTCATCAACGCACAAGAACACGCAATCTCTTAGAACAGCGGTGGAGCAGCTATTAATCAGTGAGGCAGTTATAACAAGTCTTCCTCAAAAAGCTGAAACGCCATTACCAATTCCTCCAGGTTCGAAGGTCGCCATTAACACTTCGGGAATCAGTTTAGATCAACATATCGTTAGGCAGGCCGTATCTGGTTGGTTAGGACAACATGGTTACCTTGTTCAAGATGACAAAGATACGGCCACGTATGAAGTGAGTGTGATGGTGGAATCTTTGGGTACTGAATATGCCGACACATTTTTTGGTATACCGCCTATCCAAGGTGGGTTACTTCCAATTTCTACGCCAGAATTGGCTATTTATAAAGCACAGTATCAAACTGGGTATGTCAAGTTTCATTTTGACCTGTTTGAGTTACCGTCAGGACGCTTTGTACAAACAACGTCCCCATTTATTGCTGAAAAATATTATAACGACTACACCGTGCTGTTCTTATTTACATTTAAGAAAACCGACCTAGTAGCGCCGCCTCAACTTGGCACTATCGGACGAAAAGAAATTAACGAAACAGATGAATAATTAAGTAAATTATGAAAATCTTAGTAATAGTTACAAACTATTACTAAGATTCTGCAATAACCTGAAAAAAGTAACGTTTCCTTTGCACTCCATATATCTTACATAATCAACGTTTTTTAAACGGCTTTACTATAAATTTGTGAAACAACTCAGTCACCTGATATTGCACTGATCCATTGGCAATTTTTATAAGGTGAGCGCATAAATAATGATTTGTATTGTTGTGGTAATTTAAAGAATATTTGTTCAGATTCGTGTAGGTCTTTTTCACTGAGTTGTGTCGGACCGACAAAGGGCGTTTTATTGGTTTTTAAATTCGTCTTTAATTCTTTATGGAAAGACATAAGGCCAAAAAAATATAACATTTCCAACAAAACAGATGAATTTTTAAGATCTTTTTCAACTTCGATAAAGAACACTTTGTCTTGCCAATTATTATTAATCAATAATTGTGTTGCCCGGTACTCTATTTCTATCCATTGCAATAGATAAAACTGGTAGCGGCTGATGTCAATGTCTTTATAATACTCAAAAATAGCCTCATCACCAGTTAATGACCATTGGAAAAGGTGCTTATCCCTCCTTTTATAGTATGCGAATGGAAAGTGTATTTTGCGCATTAATTGCTCACGAACTAATTCGCTTTTTGCTACATAGCGGGGATCACGCACTAGATGAATAAAGCCTGGCAGATCGATGAGTCGTGCTGCATAGCGGTGACAGGTTTTTAAAAAAGCATGGTTGGACTCAAAATAAACGGGTTTATTTACGCGCGTAATAAAATCTTTTTTACGTTGTAGTAGCGGTAATAATTTCTCATCTTCCTGATAAGTATTCCAAGCAATCGCCTGACCAAAAAGCACAGGGTTTCTATAAGTAAAGTAAGGCTCGTGCGTGCTATAGCAATCTTGTACATTATGTTTAAAGAAATGCGCAAGGTAGCTGGTACCTGATCGTCCGCTTGCCAATGTGAAAATAGTTTTCATACGAAAAAATTTAGTGCTTACTGTCAAGATTTCCAATCATAAGTAGCAATTGGTATATCATCCGATAATAAAAAATGAATAACTTGTAGGCAGGAAGATTTATAACTATTTGAGGGGGTATTATTTATTTACAAATATTTCCAAGGAATAATTTATGACGATTACACTTAATCACACTATTGTGCCATGTTTCAATAAAGTTGAGTCAGCAAAAAGCTATTGTAGATTATTCGGTTTTGAGTATATCGGTGAATTTTCACGTTTCATTGTAGTACGAGTCAATGATACGTTATGCCTGGATTTTGACAGCAGGGAGAATTTCGAATCTCACCACTATGCGTTTAAGGTTTCTGAGCAGGAATTTGACGAAATATTTGAGCGTCTGCAAAGTGAGAACGTGCACTATGGTAGCGGGCCCAGTGAAGTAGATGATATGAAAATTAACCACAATTATGGTGGGCGAGGCGTTTATTTTTATGATCAGAACAGACACTTACTAGAAATATTAACGGCTGATTATGAGATGCCAGCCCAATAGCCTCTGGTGATGTTT
>JAHZIU010000407.1 GCA_022601315.1 Betaproteobacteria bacterium | reverse complement strand
CTGTTATCGAGCACAAGCCCTGAGGTATTCTCGATAATTGAGTAGTCTTTTACTGTTTTGCTTGTCGGTGCACATGCTGTTATTGTGACCAAAGCGAACATCATCAGTGCGAAACCTGTGCTATAAATATACTTCACTGTATTTACTCCCGTCGTTTAAAATGCTTCTGTTAAGATATCATCATATACATTACATTCCCTAAATAAATATTCATTATGCGCTTGCATTGGCCCTTAGTTTTTAAACTGTTCGTGCTGTTTCTAAGTGGGTGCGCAGCCGTTGGACCAGATTATGTGCCACCAGCTGAAATAATCCCAGAAAAATTTAATACTGCACTGAGCGAAGATCAGAAAGCCAAGTTAAGTATTCCTGAAACAGGAAAAAAAACAGATGCGACGATAACGGAATCCACCAAACAAGTGACCCCTGTAATGTTGGCTGAGTGGTGGGATACGCTGGAAGACCCATTGTTAACACGATTAGTTGAATGGGCCATAAGGGGTAATCTTGATCTACAACTGGCGCAGTCGCGATTGAGGGAAGAACGTTCTTTGCGGGGCATTGCCAGAGCGGGGCTATTTCCAACAATAGAAGGTGATGCCTCATTGACGCGCCAAAAATCCAGTGGACAATCCGGTAGCGGCAATGAAGTTGATCTCTATTCTTCGGGTTTTGATGCCAGTTGGGAAATTGATATATTTGGTGGTGTCAGGCGCTCGATAGAATCGGCACAAGCATCTGTTGAGGCACGCGAAGAAGAATTAAATGACACACTGGTAACTTTGGTGGCTGAAGTCGCTATAAACTATATAGAAGTTCGCGCCTTTCAGGCTCGTCTTGAAGCGGCCGTTAACAACCTGAAATCTCAAGAAGAAACGTTACAAATCGTTCAGGATCGGTTAGATGCTGGACTGACAACGACGCTGTCTCTGGAACAAGCGAAATACAATCTGGAAAATACCAAAGCAGAAATTCCAACATTGCAGACTGGCATAGAACAAGGAAAAAATGGTCTAGCAGTGTTGCTTGGAGAGTTCCCGGGAATATTGGCGGAGGAGCTTGAACAATACAAAAAAGTGCCAACGGTGTCAGTTGAAGTAGCTGTTGGCGTTCCTGCAGATTTATTACGTCGCAGGCCGGATGTCCGTCGTGCAGAGCGGGAATTAGCAGCGCAGACCGCGCAAATCGGCGTGGCTACTGCAGACCTTTACCCCAGACTGTTCTTGTTTGGTTCTGTAGGTCTTGAGTCCCTCTCTGCATCTAGTTTTTTTACAGGGCCTGCTGCAGCTTTTCAGTTTGGGCCACAAATTCAATGGCAAATTTTTAATGCGGGTCGTATCCGACAAAATATAAAAATAGAGGGTGAGAAACAAAATCAGGCGTTAATCCAATATGAATCTTCGGTATTAACCGCGGTTAAAGATGTGGAAAATGCGCTGGTTGATTTTGCGAATGAACAAGTTCGCAGGCAAGCTTTGCTAAAATCCACACAGTCGGCACAGTCGGCGGTTAGTCTGGCGCGTGAGCTGTACACTGCAGGATTAACTGATTTTATTGGCGTGTTGGATGCGGAAAGAGCATTGTTTACCTTTCAAGATCAACTGGCTTTAAGTGAGGGGCGAGTTACTTCCAACTTGATCCGTCTCTATAAATCACTGGGTGGCGGATGGAAACCAATGATGGAAGATGCGCCGCAAGCAGCACTGGAACAAACACAAATGCAAATGCAAATGCAAACGCAATCTGAGGAACTATGAGTTGAAAAAATCGGAATGGCCTTATTATCTTCTTGTGCTTTGTTTGTTGGTCATTGTTTCTGGTTGTCAGAGCGATGAAAGTAATTCTGCGCCTCAGCCGCAACAACCTGCACCAGCAGTAACAGTGACGCCGGTTGTGCAGCAAGAAATCACTAAAACACATGAACAGGTTGGCCGCATTGCTGCACTCAAAACGGTTAATCTCGTGGCTCGAGTACAAGGTTATCTGGAAAAACGCAATTTCAAAGAAGGGGATGGTGTTAGAAAAGGTGATGTTCTATTTGTCATCGAACAAGCGCCATACCAAATTGAAGTAAAAGCCGCACAAGCGAACGTAACAGAGGCCAAGGCTACCCTGCAAAATGCTGAGTCTTATTTGCAACGATTAAAAATGGTGCGTCAAGGCGGCGTATCACAAATGGACCTTGATAAAGCGAACAGTGATTTTCTGAGGGCGCAGGCCCAGTTATCAAATGCTCAGGCTGCGTTGGATCAGGCTAAACTGAATCTGAGTTACACAGAAATACGCTCTCCGATTGATGGACGCATTGGCCGTGTTTCTGTCAGTATTGGTAATCTGGTTTCGCCTGATTCCGGCACTTTGGCTACGATTGTCCAAATTGATCCTGTGTATGTGCTGTTTACGGTTAGCGAAGCTGATGTCCTCACAGAAATTCAAAGACAGGTCGAAAGAGGAGAGTCAACTATTTTTATTCCTAGAATTCAACTGGCTAATGGGACTATTTACCCCTTTGAAGGAACGCAAGATTTTATCAGTCACATCGTTGATGAAAGAACTGGTACCGTCACGATTCGTGCAATTTTCCCTAACCCCAGTACAAAAGAACTGCCAGGTACTCAGACGAATGTTCCGCACAGTCGTCGCTTATTGATGCCGGGACAGTTTGTTAAGGTTTTAGTTAGGCGCAGTGACGTGAAGGCAGGGCTTGTTATCCCCCAAGCTGCGATTCAAGAAGACCAGAGTGGAAAATATGCTCTAGTCGTTGATACTGAAAATCGCGTACAAAAACGTTCAGTGATCGTTGGTGACAGGGTTGGCGTGAATTGGGTCATTAAGCAAGGATTACAGGCTGGGGAATTAGTGATTTCCGAAGGCGCACAAAAGGTTCGTCCCGGTATTATTGTACAAACCACCATGGCGATTTCTTCTCAACCCGTCGAGAAGTGATACATGTTCAGTAATTTTTTTATTACACGCCCACGCTTTGCTTTCGTCATTTCGATTGTCATTGTACTTGCTGGCCTAATCGCTCTGTTAAAACTTCCTGTTTCACTATTTCCACAAATTACACCACCGCAAATACAGATCAGTGCTGCATACCCAGGCGCAAATGCCAAGGTTGTGGAAGAAACGGTTGCTGCACCAATTGAATCTGTGATTAATGGCGTCGAAGGCATGCTTTATATGTCTTCTAAAAGTGCCAATAATGGGACATACACACTCGATATAACATTTGAAATCGGGACTGACGCTGACATGGCAACAGTGAATGTCCAAAATCGATTGTCTCTCGCCACGCCTAAGTTACCTGCAGAAGTCAATCGCTCAGGAATTTCCGTACAAAAGCAATCCGCTGGGTTTCTGCAAATCGTTTCTTTTTCTTCGCCTGGTGGTACTTATGATCAGTTGTTTCTAAGCAACTTCATCAGTTTGAATGTAAAAGATGTGCTTTCCCGGGTGCCTGGTGTCAGCAAGGTTTCTATTTTTGGCGCACAGGATTATTCGATCAGGATTTGGTTAAACCCCGACAGAATGGTGAATTTGGGCATTACTACTGAAGATGTCGCTGCCGCGATCCGCGATCAGAATTTACAAGCTGCAGCCGGACAAGTCGGGCAACCCCCCCTGGCTTCCAATCAACAATTCCAGTACACCATTCAAGCCAAAGGACGGCTTTCTGAAGTTACAGAATTCGAAGATATTATTATTCTGGCGCAAGCAGATGGCTCCGTTGTACGAATGAAAGACATCGCGCGCGTGGAGCTGGGTTCTCAAACATTTGAAGTCCTTTCCCGACTAAATGGGGCTCCTGCTGTTAATTTCGCCATCTATCAACTGCCAGAAGCCAATGCGCTGGAGGTTGCAGAGCGCATCGAAGCGGCGCTAAAACAATTGGCGGAGCGATTCCCGGATGATATTGAATATACATTACCCTACGATTCCACTCTATTTATCAATAACTCTTTGGCAGAACTCGTGCAAACGCTGTTTATTGCATTGAGTTTGGTCATACTGGTCGTTTACATTTTTATCCAAGACTGGCGTGCTACTTTAATCCCTGCGCTGGCTATCCCTGTTTCACTGATTGGTACTTTTGCTATTTTGCTGGCTATGGGTTACTCCATCAATACTTTGTCATTGTTTGCACTGGTATTGGCGATTGGCATCGTGGTAGATGATGCGATTGTGGTGGTAGAAAATGTCCAGCGTCATCTACAGGAGGGATTATCTCCCCAGGATGCAACTAAAAAAACAATGACCGAGGTGTCTGGCCCTATTATTGCCACTACATTGGTTTTGTTAGCGGTGTTTGTGCCCATCGCTTTTCTGGAAGGTATTTCAGGCCAGCTTTATCGTCAGTTCTCAGTAACCATTGCAATTGCTGTCTCTATTTCTTCACTCACAGCTTTAACCCTGAGCCCTGCTTTATGTGCCACTATTCTTAGAAAACAGCAGGCACGTCCGTGGTTTGCGCTACGCTGGTTTGAAAAGATTTTTGGAGGGGTTTCCAAGGGGTATCTGTATTGTGTAAAAATTGTCGTAAGGCGACTAGTACTAACCACACTGATTTTTTTGTTCATTACCGGCGGCGCTTATTGGGTATTCAAAAATACTCCGACAGGCTTTATTCCCCAAGAGGACCAAGGCTATATTTTTGTGGATATCCAGCTTCCTGATGGCGCTTCTTTGAACAGAACCGATCATGTGGTCAAACAAGTAGAAGCGATGCTCTCTAAACTTCCAGGGATGGAGGATCTCCTTGCTTTTGCAGGCACTGGGCTGTTGAGTGGTACCAAATCAAATTCGGGAATGGTGATTATTAATCTCAAACCTTGGGAAGAGCGCACAACGCCCGAGCTATCCAGTGATGCACTGGTCGGGCAGATATGGGGCATGATGGAACAAATTCCCGGCGCCAATTTGATCGCTTTTACCCCGCCACCGATCAGTGGCTTAGGCAATACCGGCGGATTTGAATTTCAACTCCAGGATAAAAGAGGTGGTGATCCGCAAGATCTTTCTGCAGCAATGCGTGGCTTTCTAATTGAGGCCAATCAAGACGCTCATTTGCAAAATGTGTACAGTACGTTTCGTGCGGATGTTCCACAGGTAAAGCTGGAGGTAGATCGGTTGCAGGCAAAAGCGCTGGGTATTCCTGTACAAGAGATTTTTTCAAGCTTGCAGACACAACTGGGCTCTCTCTATGTCAATGACTTTAATAAATTTGGCCGGGTTTATCGGGTGATCCTGCAGGCCGAAACACCCTATCGGGACAATGCCGATGATATTGGTCGTATTTATGTGAGAAGTGCAGAGGGTATTATGGTTCCTCTTCAGACATTGACAAAAACATCCTCGATGCTGGGCCCTGAAACGCTCACGCGGTTTAATATGTATCGTTCCGCGCAAATCAATGGAAGCCCTGCGCCTGGATTAAGTTCTGGTCAGAGCATATCCGCAATGGAACAACTGGCAGATCGGGTCCTTCCTGATGGAACAGGGTTTGAATGGTCTGGTATGTCGTTCCAAGAAGTTAAAACAGGTTCTCAATTACCCATCATCTTTGCTCTGGCATTAATTTTT
>JAHZIU010000406.1 GCA_022601315.1 Betaproteobacteria bacterium | reverse complement strand
ATTAATACCAAAAATTTTACCGGCAAATAATTAGATGATGGATTGCTACCAAATAAACCATTCTCTTCAAAGGAACTGGACTCACTGATCTTCCCAAGCAAGTTGTCATATCTATAAAGCCCTTTACCAATTGCAGATTGCGGCAACATGATATTAACGAAATAGTCACCGTTCGCCGCCCGCAGTTTATCTTTTAGATTTTCAAAAAAATTGTTGAACAAAACGATTGATTCGGGATCATCTGGGTAATCATTAAAATACAGGGTTACACCATTGCCTTGCGTTTGCGGCGATAATAACCCCAGTGACAGTACTTGGTTGAGTTGATCTAACTTACTCGTTAACTGCGTCGTCAACAAACGCGCAATATTATCCGCCAAAGACTCGAACATGATGACACGTGTGCCAAATGCGAGACTTTTCCAGTGATCCCAATAAAGCCGATCATTTTGAATCACCCAATCCACTTTACTATTATGCTTGTGCGCGACATGAATAAAATCATTCATATCACTATTTATCTGACCATCACCAGACAAGATTGATACTTTGTTATTAGTATTATTGGTTTGTAAAATATTGCCTTTATCGTCAAAAGAAAGTCCATAATAGGCCACTCTGGACAATACACTGAAGTTCACCCTTTGTTCTCCTCCGTTATTTGCCAACCAGAATGGATAAAAACCATAAACCGTTCCTGACAGTTGATCCAGCACACAACCACACCCTTCACTATCCCATTGAATCGGCGTTTGCGGATTAAACTCAGGCACTTTCTTATATAACACAGCGATCATGGGTTCAACATTGTTATAGTAGAGGTCTGCCACGAAGTTTTTTATGGTATCTCTTTCAGACTGGCTACAATCGGCCTTTTTCTTTAAGCGTAATTTCTTAATCTCCGCCAACTGTGCACGGATATTTGGCATGCCATGATAATAAATACCGGACAGCAGCTCTTTACCTAATTGATCTAAATCCTCATCGCTCAACCGCAGACCAAGCACATGACGGCTATGTTCCTGCGTTGGGTAGCAGGCGCCAATCCCGGCCTGTATCTTCGCCTGCGCCGCTTTATCATATAAATTCTTATCGGGATATGAAATACCGCTCAACTCTTGCTCTAATAAATCGGCAAGAATACTATTGAGCGTGGTAACCAGTGGATTCCCCACGATTTGTTTGGTCAGTGCTGCAATAAAATCTTTTGTGATAACAGGATCTTTTTTTGCATAGTACTGCTGAATAAATGGCAATAATTTTCTTATTTTTTCAGGAAATTCCTGCAATGCAGCTTCTACATCGTCTGCGAGTAATGCGACATTGTCATAGTGCTTATTCTCGAGCAAAGCCAGTTGTTTTGCGATCAGATCTTTGCTCTGCAATATTTTAAAATCTTCTGCATTGAGCTGATAATAATGTATGGTTGATGCTTCACTGCTACTCATCACGCCAGGTTTTGGGTCCCCTACCTGTAAATATCGGTATACGAGATCTAACAATTCCTGATCAGATCCGCTGCGTCGGATGTTGTAATAACTTTCCCTTTGCAAACTCTGCTGAATATCATTCCAATGCGCAAAATCTGCACTTAACAAAACTCTTGTTTCATCTGGATACAGGCCGGCAAACGAAGCAATACGCTCCAAGCGAATATTCACATGATTAACAAAACGGCCGATCGGCTCTATTTTAAAATCAACAATAAATCGTTGTAGCCAAAACAATGTAACCGGACCAACCACCCCGTCTGTCAACGGATGTTGCCTCAGTCTGACATCTCGATTCCAATTCAAGTCATATTGATAAATGACTGCCAGATTTCGCTGCATGCGTGTCACTGTAGGAATATCTAGCTGCTTGAAGTCCGCACGCTTGACCTGCCGGTCATAATGCTCATCAAATACCGAGGCATTAGCAATATTGCCCCCACATAAAAAGAATACGACCCAAAAGATCAATGTTTTTTTCATAACATATGTCACAGTGTCCGCCCTTCTTTTAGCAATTCTTTTGTCACACCTTTGATGAGATCATCTTCTATGATTTCATCCCGTTTCATACGTATTGCCCGAATCGCACCATAACGTACCGCGTTGGTAATCGCACCGCCCGACAGTTCAAATCTTTCTGCAATGCCCGGAAAATCAACATTCTTTGCCAATAGTTTACTATTTGGAAACATCCCTTGCCATAGTTTCAAACGTTGATCCGCATCCGGCATTGCAAAGTGTACAGAACTTTGAAAGCGGCGCGCAAATGCTTCGTCAATATTTGCTTTCAAATTTGTCGCCAGAATCACTATGCCCGGATAATCTTCAACCCTTTGCAGCAAATAAGAGATTTCCTGGTTGGCATAGCGGTCATTAGAACTACTGGTTTGTGTTCTTTTACCAAATAATGCATCGGCTTCGTCAAAGAATAGAATCCAGTTTTTATCCACTGCCTGATCAAAAACATTGGCCAGATTCTTTTCCGTTTCACCAATATATTTGGAAACCACCATCGATAAGTCTATACGGTAAACATCATTACCAAACGTTTTACCGATGAGTGTTGCCGTTAATGTTTTACCCGTACCCGGCGGTCCATAAAACAATGCCCGATAACCCGGCTTAATATTTTTACCCAAGCCCCAACGTCGTAAAATTAAATCAGAATGTTGCAACCAGGCATTGATGTTTTCAATCTCTTCCATCACTTCGGGACTCAACACCAGGTCTTTCCAT
>JAHZIU010000405.1 GCA_022601315.1 Betaproteobacteria bacterium | reverse complement strand
TCATATTTTTGTATTCAATCCATGCTTGAGTCAAACGTTAGAGGGTGTTTTGAATTGATGGTTAAGTTGTTCAATCAGCGCTTGAGATGCTGGTGTGATTCTAGGGGATTGTGGTTGTGTAATGTCTCGTTTCAAGAGTCGTCGTGATAGTCGGCTCAACTTTTGGTTGTGCTGGAAATCGCTGCGTAATAAACCATTCTGATACAAGTCAATAAATTGATTGTTGACTTGAATGTGTTCCGCCAGAAAACCTTCCTGTTTTAATCCTAAGTGTACAGTATTCTTTTGTGCATATGCGTTATAGCCATAAACAAAAGAGGTGATTTTATGCAATCCGGCTTGGTTAAAAGCGAAGTCAAATACTAATAATGAGGCTTCCAAACTCAGGCTGCCCGCTCTATTGAGTGTACTGGGAATGCCTAATAAAAACTCGGCGCGGCGATGGCTTCCTTGATAGTCAGCTAACGCTGCTAATCCAATCGGTATATTTTTGCCCTGTTTATGCTTTAATATCACCCATTCAATACGTTTTAATTCTTGCGGTAGTTTTTTTTGTTCATCTTCTAATCGATGCAGTATGTCTTGTTTGGTCGCTGATCTATTTTGCGCTAAGCGATATAAGTCCATGAAAGCGTCATTCTGGTAGCAGGCATAAATGAATTCGAGGTATTCAGGCGCAGTGCGCGTTAAACTGACGCGTTGCCCCTGTAATACCTGGAGCCCAATCGGCGTGCATTCAAGCGTATTACTTGCCACCCGTATCCCCACTGCCTGGGTCTTTACTGCCATTGTCTGGGTTGCCGTCGCCTGTTTTAGAAGTGTCTGAAAGCGCGTTTCCACCGACAGACACATCAGAAAACTTAGAGTTGGAATCGGTTACTTTTGAACCACTGCCATCCTGCCCTGCAACTGCTCTGGAAATTGTGTAATGGTCCAGTTCAGAAATCATTGCTTCTGAAAAAACAAGCTGCCCATCAATAAGTGGAATAGAAACGGCCTGGAAATAGATATTGTCGCTTTCAAACTCAGCGTGGTTTAAATCGGTTAAATTCAAAGAAACCACGACAGAGCTACCTCTCTCGTTATCAATGCTACCGAGCGGGGAAGGCGTGACATTAAAGGTATCAAAGTTTTGTAAAGGATTTACGTGAATTGCTGACACAATATGTGTTGTTGCGCGATCCAGAAAGAAGTCGTTTAACGGCATGTCTTGCCATTGTTCGGGTGAACCCTGAACAGTGCTATATGCAAGAAATACAACAACCGGTGTGTTTTGTTGGATACGATTGATCACAAAATCAATGCGTGGCTGTAAACCGCTATCGAGCGCTTTGCCATTGTCAGCGAGAAAAAAAATGCCTTCAGAATTTTTGCTGCCGCTGTCGGCGGTATTCGGCGGTGTCAAAATCTGCAGCGGATAGCCTATTTGATCTAAAGACAGCGATGCGTTGCTCGATGTACTGCTATCTACCTTGCCCAGCCCTTCCGCTGAGGCATTATTAACAGATAGCGCTAGCTTGCCAGCAGCAAGAAGTGAAATAACTTTCGTTGTCTTTTTTTTCATAAGAGATCTCTGTAAGTTGAAAGAGTACTGCTGGCATGGTAACGGCTTGGTACACATAATAAAAGCAAGTGTATGACTGTTTTCCCGGTTCTTTTATTCATTTAACTCAAGTTGTTATCGACTTTATAACAGAAATTGTTGGATTGAATCCAGAAAAATTTTTCTCGTATTCGGTTTAAGCCATGGTCTTGAAATTAGGGATCTGGGCGTACAGGGTCTAGATAGTGTTAATTAACGTGTAAATTCACTAGGGAACAGCACTAATATTTTCTAGTGTAAATATATCTTATTGTTCTAAATAATATAATTATTTATACTTGCAAGCTAAGAAATATTTTGTGCCGATGGATATTTATCCGCAACAACATGGTTTATGGTTATAAATAAAATATGGGGCTTAAAAAAACAGATACTTTGGTGGGAAGCGGTAGGCATCAAATTTCTTGCCGTTACAACCATTCTATGGTTGCTCACAGGTTGCGCCCAGCACCAACGTTCCCTTTCTCTAATCTCTCCTATTGATCTAGAAACAGAGAAGTCAATCCCGGTTGGAGAAGTCATCATTTTTGGGCGTGTCAATGTTGTTATTAATGAAAAGTCTTTTGTTTGGGACGACCCTTTGTGGGACAAGTTTTATCTGTATCTCATTTCAGACTCGGACTCAGAGCCAATCGTCTATCCCTTGCTTCAAGACGGCACTTTCAGTTGGCACTTGCCACCCGGGAATTATACGATCACGAGTTTTAGATGGTCTCGAGCAAGAAATAATTTAATTAGGCCTGTCTTTGCGAGTTTCTCGGTTTCTGGACAATTAGAACCAGTTTATATAGGCGAATTAGTCATTAACTTCATACAAACAGGTCCCCCCGGGTATTCGCAAAAAATCTGGAAATTGCCACGAGACTTTCCCGAAATGTATGTTGTGGATAATTATCAACAAGTGTT
>JAHZIU010000404.1 GCA_022601315.1 Betaproteobacteria bacterium | reverse complement strand
TGCGGCGTAGAGCGCATGTGCGTTCTATTCAATACAAAGCAAGTTAAAAACCAGTAAGTGAGCCTTAAGTACAAACTGTATTTTCTAAAAATTTGCTAAAAACCAACAGGAATAACGATTACAGTCCAAAATCTAGCGTACTGGTGCAATATTCAGACTAATTTCTTCTATCCATTCATCCTAATTCAATATTTGATTTATTTTTGGAGACTTACATGCGTATTGGTGTTCCGAAAGAGATTAAAACGCATGAGTCACGTGTTGGACTGACGCCTGCTTCAGTACGTGAGTTGGTTGTTCATGGCCATCAAGTTATGGTGCAGAAAAATGCAGGTTTAAAGATTGACCTGGATGACGATAAATACCATGCCGTTGGTGCAGAGATTATCGAGACAGCAGAAGAAATTTTTTCCAGTGCTGAGATGATTGTTAAAGTGAAGGAGCCGCAACCATCTGAATTTACATTGCTGCGTGAAGGGCAAATCTTGTTTACATATTTACACCTCGCTCCCGATCCAGCCCAAACACAGGCACTAATAGAATCAGGATGTATTGCCATTGCTTATGAAACCGTGACTGACCAGTACGGAGGTCTTCCATTACTTGCACCAATGAGTGAAGTTGCTGGTCGAATGTCTATTCAAGCTGGCGCACATACGCTTGAGATGGATCAAGGTGGTCGTGGTATGCTGCTTGGTGGAGTATCTGGCGTACCTGCTGCACGAGTGGTCATTATCGGTGGCGGTGTAGTTGGTACAAATGCAGCACGTGTTGCAATGGGTATGGAAGCACATGTTACCGTGCTAGATAAATCAATACACCGTTTGCAACAGCTAGATTTTCAGTATGGTTCCAGACTCAACACCGTCTTCTCTACGGTTGATGCTATTGAAGAACATGTATCGACAGCCGATCTTGTGATTGGTGCAGTATTAATACCAGGGGCTGCAACGCCAAAATTGGTGAGTCGTGAAATAGTTGGTCGTATGTGTCGTGGCGCCGTGTTGGTGGATGTAGCCATTGATCAAGGCGGTTGCTTTTCTACCTCGAAGCCAACCACGCTCGCCGACCCCATCTACATAATTGACGATGTTGTGCATTATTGCGTTTCTAATATGCCCGGAGCAGTTGCCCGTACTTCCACCTTTGCTTTGAATAATGTGACGCTGCCATTTGTCTTGACACTTGCTGACAAAGGTTACAAAAAGGCAATACACGATGATATCCATTTATATAATGGTGTTAATGTTTGTCATGGCTATTTAACAAATGAGGCCGTTGCATTTGGTCTGGAGAAACCGTATGTAGCTGTCGCTGATGTGCCTCAGTTAAAATAGAGTAGATACAATATGACTGATCTATTTTTTTATAGCATTATAGTTTACAGCTTATAGTTGCATAGTGTGTATATAGATTTCTTTGACAGCAGGTTTTAATTTAAAAAATCAACATAATATGTTGATTATATGTGATATAGTTATTTGTATCAATTATCTTTCAAGTTTAATATAATTGCATCATATGTCCTCAGCATATGTTTGTAATTCGAGTAATGCAATGAATTAACGTTTTTTTAGAGCTTATTGGAACAAAGATTACGTGTATTTTTTGGTACAGTCAGTACCGGCAATGTATAAAATAATTTAAATGACCACGAGTCTGATGGTGCGAGATATTATTTTTTTACCCAAATTCAAGAAGATGCGTTGAAATAGAGCGAATAGAATGGAACGTATAGAAGTGATGGGTATATTCTAGAACCGTTGGAGTTAGAGAAAACGTTACAGGAATCTATGTGAACGAACATGTGGCAGAGATGCCGGAAGTACTCATAGTTGTTTGTGCCCGTTCACGTTAATCTAGCCGTGGTTAGGTGCTATAACTCCATTTAATCTGAGGTTTCTAGAAATTATGAATAACTTGTACGAAGCTTTTCATAAGTACTTTAAGGTTGTAGTAGCTGATACACCTGAGTTATTAGAAGAAGTATTCCGTATACGTTTTCAAGTGTTGTGTGTAGAACAGCGACTTCCTGGATTTGATATCTCAAATTATCCCGATGGATTAGAAAGTGACAGTTATGATCAACATTCCTGTCATATACTTTTACAGCATCGTGATTCGGGTGATTTTATGGGCACAGTACGGTTAATAATGTTTGACCCAATGAATCCTGAGAAACCGTTTCCTATGGAGCTGCATACACGGTTTGATCCCGAATTATTTGATATAACTAAATTATCGCGTTGCCATACGGCTGAAATTTCACGTTTTGTTATTCTGGAACGTTATATTAGACGTAGAGCTGATCGCTGTACTGCTAAGAATATAGAAGGCAATAAAAAAAATACAGTAACAGAACGGCGATGTTTCCCTAACATCGGCTTATCGTTCGTGGTTGGTATTTTGCGCTTATCTGCACAATACGATCTTAAAAACTGGGTGTCGGTGATGGATCCTGCACTGAATAGGCTATTAAGTTATTTTGGAGCGGATCTTAATCCCGTTGGTCCATTAATTGATTACCATGGTTTACGTCGACCTTATTTTATAAGAATCATTGATGCAGTTAATAAAATGCATAGTAAAGACCGTGAAGCTTGGGAATTGGCGACAGAAAATGGTAAATATTATTCTTATGATGATGAACAACCCTAATTTCTATAGCGTCATCTTGGCTTCAGTGAAGACCTTAAAGTATGTATTATGATGAGACTAAATGTCTAAAATTAACATAATTTATTGTTTTATATTGTTATTTATTAATCTGTTTATTGCTGGTGACGCACTAGCAGATAGACAGTATCAGGTTGTGGCTCATCCTGATGTCATTGAAAAAGCCCTTACTGTGAATGTTCTGCGCGCTATTTTTAGCATGCGTATGAGAACTTGGTCTGATGGACAGGCGATAAAAGTTTTCGTGCTAGATGATAATGACGCACTTCATCATAGTTTTTCCAAAGAAAAACTAAATGTATTCCCATATCAACTTCGTTTAGCTTGGGATCGACTTGTCTTTTCGGGTACCGGTCAAGCCCCAATTAATGTTAGTTCACAAGAAGAAATGCGTTCCAAAGTTGCCAGCACGCCTGGCGCAATTGGATATTTAGAAACGATCTATATTGATGATGACATCCATGTACTCCAGATTAGATAGCGATAATATACATTCCAATTGCAAAACTGCGATCAAACTGCTCATCATGTCCGTAATTCTATGCAGTAGCGTGACATTTGCTCAGGAGCAAACGAAAGATACTGAAAAGCCAGATTTCATCACTACTGCAACTGATTGGTTTGAAAGCGTAAAGCTACCGGATTATCTGCAAATTCATGGTTTTGTCAGCCAGGCATTTATATCTACTTCAGATAATGATGTGTTTGGTGATACTGACGACGACGGTAGCTTTGGTTTTACAGAGGCAGGACTGAATGCGTTACTACGGCCATTGCCCAGGCTGCAATTGTCAGCGCAAGTACTCTCGCGTCGAGCTGGAGAAGGAAATTCTGGAAGCCCACGGCTTGATTTTGGTTTTGCCGATTACCGCTTGTATTCACATGAAACAAATCAGTTTGGGATACGTGTCGGACGATTAAAGAATCCATTTGGTTTTTATAATGATACTCGTGATGTGGCGTTTACACGTCCCAGTATTTTATTGCCGCAATCCATTTATTTTGATCGAACACGTAATTTTGGGCTTTCTTCAGATGTTGTTCAGTTATATGGTGAAGCTTCCCATGCAAATCTTGGCAGTATTTCTATTCAATTTGGTGTTGGAAGGCCAATAGTGAAGGATAAAGATACTGAATCATCTCTTCTCGTAGGGCTACGACCTGGTGAACTGGAACCCGAATTATCCTATATTGGTCGTGGAATTTATGAGAGCAGTAATAATCGGTTTCGCTTGGCACTGAGTGGGTCATGGACAAATACAGATTATGACCCAGGAAAAAATGACCCGTTAGCTCCTGGTAGCATTCAATTTTCCCCGATTTTTGTTTCCGCGCAATATAATGCTGAACGTTGGAGCTTGACATCTGAATATGCGCTGCGGCACTTTAAATATAACGGCTTTAATGGTTCAAGTTTTAATGGTTTAGATTTTTTTGGTGAGAGTTATTATTTTCAAGGCGAGTATCGCTTTAATCAGAAGTGGGAAGCCATCTTGCGATATGACGTTCTCTTTACGGACAGAAAAGACCGAGATGGAAGTGAATTTGCTGCAACCTCTAGGCAACCGGCACATACTCGGTTTGCCAAAGATCTAACAGCTGGTTTACGTTGGAATGTTACGCCGTCTTTCATGCTGCGCGCTGAATATCATTATGTTAATGGTACGGC
>JAHZIU010000403.1 GCA_022601315.1 Betaproteobacteria bacterium | reverse complement strand
TGTTTATTCAGCAAATACCGCTATTGCCTCCAGCTTAATTGAAAATGATCCAGCAGCGATTTATTTGGGGAATCTGTCTCAACA
The DNA here is from genome assembly GCA_022601315.1 of Betaproteobacteria bacterium. Taxonomy (GTDB): domain Bacteria; phylum Pseudomonadota; class Gammaproteobacteria; order Burkholderiales; family Nitrosomonadaceae; genus Nitrosomonas. Next base: position 3,349 of record JAHZIU010000403.1, on the reverse strand, counting down.
CCACCCTGACTATTCAAGTATTCATTTGTTGGCGAGTTCAATTGCGCAAATAACAGGCGCAAGTTTTGGCTTTTTAGGTGAAGCTGCTAATAATGTGGGTGCTTATCTGGTTGGTGCAACACCGACATTCAGTGCAATATCTACAGAAGCATTGGGTGGTCTGAATGCAGCTCAAATGTTGAATACTCGTTCTGATCAGGGCGATAAAAAATGTCAAGCGTTCATACTGATGAATGTGGAGCCAGAATACGATACATATAATTCACAGCAGGCGCTGAAAACAATCAAAGCAGCAGAGTTTGTTGTGTCGATGAGTGCTTATAAGGGAGATGCAGCGACTTATTCAGATGTTTTATTACCCATAGCACCATTTACTGAAACTTCGGGTACTTACATAAATACTGAGGGGCGGGTGCAAAGTTTCAATGGTGTGGTAACGCCAATGGGTGAAACGCGCCCGGCATGGAAAGTTATCCGGGTTTTGGCTAATTTGTTAAAACTTGAAGGTTTTGATTATGAGATGCCAGAACAAGTGCGCGCAGAAATATTTCCGGATGGTACGGATATTAGCAACTCTTTAAATAATAAATTAGAAAATTTTGTTATCGAAACCAGTGAAAATGATGCTGAATTTATTCAGCGGATTGGGGAAGTACCAATTTATCGGGCAGATCCAATTGTACGGCGTGCAGAATCGCTGCAAATGACACGCGATGCAGCTGCGCCACGCGCATGGATGTCACCCGAATTGCTGCAACGTCTTGAGATCAAAGCTGGAGATAATGTTAGGGTAAAGCAGGATGATGGCACGATACAACTAGAGGCTGCCTGCGACGAAAAACTACCTGCCGATTGTGTGCGTATTGCTTCCGCACACCCAAATACAATTGTACTGGGTGCGATGTTTGGGGACGTGTTGGTAGAGAAACTGTAATGGTAAGGGTCGGGGTCTATTAATGGAGTATTTACAACAACTGTTTGATCAGTTATTTGGAACAGCATGGGGTGCTATGTTGTTTTCTTTGGCGACAAATATGACATTCATATTTGCCATTGTCGTTCCATTGTTGCTAGGTGTTGCTTATCTTACCTTTGCTGAACGCAAGATTATTGCTTATATGCAAATTCGTGTGGGACCTAATCGGGTAACATTCTTTGGTATTCCGTGGTTGCGTGGCTGGGGACAGCCGATTGCTGATGCTGTTAAGGCAATCATGAAAGAAATAATAATACCAACTAAGGCAAACAAATATCTGTTTATTTTGGCTCCGGTACTGACGATTATGCCAGCGCTCGCTGCTTGGGCGGTTGTGCCATTTTCTCCTGAAGTTGTGTTGGCTGATATCAATGCAGGTTTGTTATATATTCTGGCAATGACGTCAATGGGTATTTATGGCGTGATCATTGCGGGTTGGGCATCAAATTCTAAATATGCATTTTTGGGTGCCATGCGTTCGGCGGCACAGGTCGTCTCTTATGAATTAGCAATGGGTTTTGCATTAGTCTGTGTGTTGATGATGTCTCAAAGTTTGAATTTGGGAGATATTGTGAACGGACAGCAAGGCGGCAGTATGCTGAATTGGTATTTGATACCACTCTTTCCGATGTTTTTAGTATATGTGATTTCAGGTGTTGCAGAGACGAATCGTGCGCCATTTGATGTAGCTGAAGGTGAATCAGAAATTGTTGCCGGATTTCACGTTGATTATTCCGGTATGGCATTCACAGTCTTCTTCCTGGCCGAATATTCCAATATGATATTGGTAGCTACATTAACTGCACTGTTGTTCCTGGGAGGATGGTTGCCACCAGTGGATATAGCACCGTTTACGTTGATACCGGGCTTTATCTGGCTGTTATTAAAAGTCGCATTTGTGTTGTTCTTCTTTCTCTGGTTTCGTGCGACATTTCCTCGCTATCGTTATGATCAGATTATGAGACTTGGTTGGAAAATATTTATTCCGATCACATTAATATGGATTGTGGTAATTGGCGCGATAATGCAATTGCCTGATTCAATCCGCAATATGGCACCACTGAACGTTTGGTTCTAAATAGAGGTAAACGCTATGAATAGTATCAAAAAATTTTTTAGTACCTTTTTGTTATTTGAATTGCTAAAAGGCTTAATGGTGACCGGGCGTTATCTTTTTAAACCAAAGATTACAGTTCATTATCCAGAAGAAAAAACACCGCAATCTCCGCGTTTTAGAGGCTTGCACGCCTTGCGCCGTTATCCAAATGGTGAAGAACGTTGTATTGCATGTAAATTATGTGAAGCTGTTTGTCCGGCGATGGCAATAACGATTGACTCAGAACAACGGGAAGATGGTACACGTCGAACAACACGTTATGATATTGATTTGAGTAAATGTATCTTCTGCGGTTTTTGTGAAGAATCCTGTCCGGTTGATTCAATTGTCGAAACACGAATACTTGAATACCACGGCGAAAAACGCGGTGATCTCATTTACACTAAAGAAATGTTGCTTGCTGTTGGGGACCGATATGAAGAACAAATTGCCAAAGATCGAGAAGCTGATGCACCTTATCGTTGATTACTGTTGGTAAATACAAATGATTTTTCAGGACGTAATATTTTATATTTTTTCAACAATCCTAATCGTATCCGCATTAGGTGTTATTACTGCACGTAATCCAGTTTATTCTGCATTATTACTGGTTCTGGCGTTTGTTACTTGTGCAGGGTTATGGTTGCTGTTGGAAGCGGAATTTTTAGCGATTACTTTGGTATTGGTTTACGTTGGTGCTGTAATGGTGCTGTTCTTATTTGTTGTGATGATGCTGGATATTAACCTTGACCGATTGCGTGAAGGATTCTGGAAATGGTTTCCATTTGGTGCGTTAATAGCTTTAGTAATGGTGGCAGAGATTGCTATGGTGCTGATGGGCAAGCATTTTGGATTGGAACAAATGCCAGCACCTGAAGCGCAGGCTGCTGATTATAGTAATACCAAAGAGTTAGGCAGGTTAATTTATACAGAATATGTTTATCCCTTTGAGCTGGCAGCCGTGCTTTTATTGGTTGCAATGGTCGCGGCAATTGCACTGACCTTGCGTCAGCGTGAAGATAAAAATTCACCAAACCCATCTGAACAGGTGCGTGTGAAAAAAGAAGATCGAATACGAATGGTGGCAATGCCATCAGAAAAGAAAGAGTGAAGTCATTACACCTATATTCACATGGCTATTTTTGAAATATCTAAGATAAAAAGAGGTAGTTAACTTGGTATCGTTATCCCATTATCTGGTACTTGGTGCGATTTTGTTTGCTATCGGTATTGTTGGAATTTTTCTGAATAGAAAAAATGTAATTATTATACTGATG
>JAHZIU010000402.1 GCA_022601315.1 Betaproteobacteria bacterium | reverse complement strand
GTTTGGCACCTCGATGTCGGCTCATCACATCCTGGGGCTGTAGCCGGTCCCAAGGGTATGGCTGTTCGCCATTTAAAGTGGTACGTGAGCTGGGTTTAAAACGTCGTGAGACAGTTTGGTCCCTATCTGCCGTGGGCGTTGGAAGTTTGAGTGGACCTGCTCCTAGTACGAGAGGACCGGAGTGGACACACCTCTGGTGTACCGGTTATGACGCCAGTCGTATCGCCGGGTAGCTAAGTGTGGACGAGATAACCGCTGAAAGCATCTAAGCGGGAAACTTACCTCAAGATAAGACTTCCCGAGGGTTTAACCCTCCTTAAGGTTCGTCGAAGACTACGACGTTGATAGGTCGGGTGTGGAAGCATAGTAATATGTTAAGCTAACCGATACTAATTGACCGTGCGGCTTGATCCTATAACTTTAACAACTTAATTAATTGTTATTGTTTTACTTAGATATTTAACTCATTTACTTTTTCCAATCACAAAACAATTATCAATTTAATTAAAACTTGTTTTGTGCTCAGTTTCGCTTGGCGGCCATAGCACTTTGGACCCACCTCTTCCCATCTCGAACAGAACCGTGAAACGAAGTCGCGCCGATGATAGTGTGTATACGCATGTGAAAGTAGGTTACCGCCAGGCACTCAATTTAAAGCCCCTCATTTAGTTAATGAGGGGCTTTTTTCTTGTTTGAATTTTATGAAATGAATATTTGATTCAACAACTGGACGTTTCTTTCAATATACAATATCAAACTTATTTATTTTAGGGTCACTAATAATAATTTTTATCGTATAGTAGGTTTATGTTGAATTTTACTTTGGGTAAACTTTTATGACGGATGAAAACCAAAAAGACAGATGGGAGCGAACTCTGCTAGAGGGGCTTGCATTTTCTTCTTTGAATGAGCAACGGCGCGCTAGGCGCTGGGGAATATTTTTTAAATCATTAACTTTTATTTATTTGTTTTTACTTCTTTTTCTTGCATTGGGTTGGCTTGGTACAAATGCTGTTCGTTTGTCTGATAAGCATTCAGCGCTTGTTGACTTGCAAGGTATGATTTCCGACGATAGTGTCAGTAGTGCGGATAACGTAATTAAGGGCTTGCGGCTGGCATTTGAGGACCCGAACACACAAGGCGTGATATTACGTATTAACAGTCCGGGGGGAAGCCCGGTTCAAGCTGGTTATATTAACGATGAGATACGTCGGTTACGTAGTGTCTATCCAGATATTCCTCTTTACGCTGTGATTAGCGATGTTTGTGCTTCAGGAGGCTATTATGTTGCTGCAGCAGCAGATAAAATTTTTGTTGATAAAGCTAGCCTTGTTGGGTCTATCGGTGTCCTAATGAATGGTTTTGGGTTTACCGGTACTATAGAAAAGCTTGGTATAGAAAGACGTTTGCTTACTGCGGGTGAAAGTAAAGGTTTTCTCGATCCTTTTACACCTTTGGATCCGCAACAGAGAGATCATGCACAAGAATTATTGGGTGAGATCCACGAACAATTTATCAATGTAGTGCAAGAAGGTAGAGGGGATCGATTAAAGGATACACCCGAAATATTTAGTGGTGTTGTTTGGACAGGACAGAGAAGTATTGAGCTTGGGCTGGCGGATGAAATAGGTAGTGCAGGGTTTGTTGCCAGGGAGGTGATTCAAGCTGAATATATAGTTGACTTTACAACGCGAGAAGGATTCGCGCAACTGTTCGCTAAACGCTTTAGTGAAGTTGTAATGGGCGTTTTAACAAATTCTGGATGGAAATTACGATAGTTTTATAGTACAAAGTCATTTATTATTTATGTATTAGTTTTGGCGATCAATGAAGAGCTGGGAAGAAGGAGGGCATGGTCAGTTGACTATGGCAACCTGGGTAATGTCTATCGAGTACGTGATTTGGATCGCGCCGTTGATTATTGGAAATTGTCTTTAGCTTTGTTTACTGAAATTGGTTCGGCTAGAGAAATAGAACAGGTGCAATCTTTGTTGGATGATATTGCTTAATGATTATTTGTGCTAACTCAGACTTGGTTTCAATTCAATTTCTTGGTTAGTTCTAAGACTGATTTGTTGTGGTAAATTTGCATAATTGTGGAGCAGTTGTATTTTTTCGGAACAAATCGAGGTAAAGTTGATTTCGCAAGTCATTGATTTATTGGTACCCGGGGCCGGAATCGAACCGGCACGGACGCAATGTCCGAGGGATTTTAAGTCCCTTGTGTCTACCAATTTCACCACCCGGGCAAAAAAACCATATTTGTGGAGGCGGGGGTCGGAATCGAACCGGCGTAGACGGCTTTGCAGGCCGCTGCATAACCACTCTGCCACCCCGCCATTATTACATAAGTTTAAAAGCGTTGTATAACTTACGTGTAACAAGACTCTGTTGAAGTTTCGCCGGTTACCAGTAATAAAATTAAGTTTCGAAAAATTTCTTTTTAAGGAGAATGGAGCGGGAAACGAGGCTCGAACTCGCGACCCCAACCTTGGCAAGGTTGTGCTCTACCACTGAGCTATTCCCGCAAATAGACGTCCCTTTACGACTTAAGACACTTCAGAAACAAAGGGAGGATTATAGTGATGCTGTAGGTTTTGTCAAGAAAAGCACTGGTATTATTAACAATAAATTGAATTAATCCGCTTAATTGTTATTGTTCAGTTTTATATCAAATGCATCTTTCGTTATCATGTGATTCCAGTTCTTAGTTAATCTGGGTTTAAATTCTTATCAAAAGAAACTGTTGGTATCTAAAGCGCTACTAAAATTTAAGGTATGTTACATACAATGAGTACACCCAATATGCATATTGGATTGGTGGGACCAATGCCGCCACCCTTTGGTGGTATGGCAAATCAGACGAAGCAATTGGAGAAGTTATTGCAACAGGATGGTGTTTCAGTCGAGCTGATTCGCGTTAATGCAGCTTATCAACCCAAGTGGGTTGCCGGACTGCGTGGTTTGAGGGCCGTATTTCGGTTGGTACCGTATTTGATCCATTTATGGCGGGCTGCAAACAAAGTACAGTTATTTCATATTATGGCTAATTCGGGTTGGGCTTGGCATTTATATGCGGCACCAGCTATTTGGATTGCTAAGTTTAAAAGAGTACCGGTAATTGTTAATTATCGAGGTGGAGAGGCAGCAGTTTTTTTTCAAAAATCTTTTTTTTTGGTCAGGCCAAGCCTGATGAAAACAGATGCAATTATTGTCCCGTCTGGTTTTTTGGAGGGTGTGTTTGAGGAAAGAGGTTTTTCTTCCAGTATTGTGCCGAATATCATCGATCTCAGCCGTTTTACAGCTGAAGCTGAGCTGGTTGTCAGTGATGTAAATAAAAAAGGCGCTCCGCATATTGTGGTAACACGTAATCTTGAATCAATATATGACAATGCTACTGCAATACGCGCTTTTAGAATAGTCAAAGATCACTTCCCTAATGCATACCTGACTATTGCGGGTGTTGGTCCGGAAAAACAAATGTTGGAAGATATTGTTGCTGAATTGCGGTTGCAGGATGCGGTTACGTTTGCCGGGCGTATTGATAACGATCATATTGCCAAACTTTATCACAGTGCAGATATGATGGTTAACGCTAGTTTGGTTGATAACATGCCTATTTCGATTTTGGAGGCATTAGCGAGTGGTATCCCGGTGGTAACAACTGATGCAGGTGGTATTCCTTTTCTGGTGGAACACGAAAAAACGGCTCTATTGGTTCCATTAAAAGATCCTGTTGCGATGTCGGATGCAATGCTGCGGTTACTAAAAGATCCTGATCAGGCCAGAAAATTATGCGATGCAGGTTTACAAGCCATCCAGAAATATACCTGGCCAGTGATAAAAGAACAATTACTGTCTATATATAAGCAGGTACTAAAATAATAATGGATGGAAATCTATGAGAACCGCCGTTAATTCAAATAAAAGTTTGTACACATCATTGGTATCCGGTTTTTTCTTTCCTTTGCATGAACGCCTGAAAAAGCACGATAGCGTTGCCATACGAAAGAAAATGGAAGAATCGCAGTGGTGGGATAGAAACCGCTTACAGGATTATCAGTTATCACGCTTACGTAATTTTTTATTGAATGTAGAGGCGCATGTTCCTTATTACAGGCACCTGTTTGCTGAATTAGATTTCGATGTGGCGAATATTCAATCGTTATCTGACCTGGAGCGCATTCCCTTACTTAATAAATCAATTATTCGTGAAAACACTGAAGCGCTTAAATCATATCAGGCTCAGCATTTGATACGCAATAATACAGGGGGATCCAGTGGTGAACCACTTGTTTTCTTTATTGGAAAGCAGCGTGTCAGCCATGACATTGCAGCGAAGTGGCGTGCCACGCGCTGGTGGGATGTTGATATTGGAGATACTGAGATGGTGATCTGGGGATCACCGATTGAATTGGGTGCACAGGATCGCTTGCGTAATTTGCGCGATTGGATACTACGTACCAGATTATTGCCGGCTTTTGAAATGTCCGAGCAAAAGCTGGATCAGTTTCTGGATGAAATTCGTCGTGTGCGGCCCAAAATGCTTTTTGGTTATCCCTCTGCCTTGTCACATATTGCGCGCCATGCTGATGAGAAAGGGTTGGCAATGGGCGACTTGGGTATAAAGGTCGCATTCGTTACTTCAGAGCGCCTTTATGATGAACAACGAGAGCAAATCAGTCAGGTGTTTAATTGTCCCGTGGCAAATGGATATGGTGGGCGTGACGCTGGTTTTATCGCGCATGAATGCCCAAATGGCGGCATGCATATTACCGCTGATGATATTCTTGTTGAAATTATTGATGAAGAGGGAAATACGTTACCGCACGGACAAGCTGGCGAGATTGTGGTGACACATCTCGCGACCCATGATTTTCCGTTTATCCGATATAGGACAGGGGACATGGGTGTGCTGGACGATCAAGCCTGTGCTTGTGGGCGTAGTTTACCCCTGCTAAAAGAAATACAAGGGCGTAGTACGGATTTTGTTGTGGCGCATGATGGCACAGTAATGCATGGGTTGGCGTTAATTTATATTTTGCGTGATATACCAGAGATCAATGCTTTTAAAATAGTTCAGGAAAGTCTGGATGTGGTAAAGATATGGGTCGTAGCCCATGCAGTTCTCAATGTAGCCCTAATCAGAAAAATTGAACAGGATTTCAAAGGCAGGCTTGGTCAATCAGTATCAATAATCGTTGAGCAAGTCGATCAAATTCCGCCCGAGAAATCGGGTAAATTTCGTTACGTGATTAGTAAGGTGGCGCATAGATAGTCGGTGAACGGAGCATCTGCGCTAT
>JAHZIU010000401.1 GCA_022601315.1 Betaproteobacteria bacterium | reverse complement strand
GAATACTATCCGCGACTCGTTGCAATTTATCTTCACTGCGCCCAGCGATGAAGATATGCAACCCTTCCGCCGCAAACTGTTTTGCGAGTGCAGCGCCCAAGCCATGTTCTGGCCCAACGCCAATGATAACAGCCGAGCATTGCTGACTCATTACTTATGCTTTACCTGCTTGTGTTGCTTCAGGAACCTCAAGCAGTTTTCCAGATTTACAGTCATAGATATAGCCATAAATTGGAATATCCGATGGAACCATTGGATTATTTCTAATGCGCTGAACATCCTCCAAAACACTTTTTTCTTGATCACTGATAGCTAACCAATTGATATATTTTCCATCAGTTGTGCCACCGCCTACATTGCTATCATGCCACCCAGATGCATCAACGCTTGAAGTTTTTAAACTACCAGACAATAAATTACCCATAATGTCATTATTGAATGTCTCCATTCCGCAATCAGTGTGATGTATGACGAACCATTCTTTAGTGCCAAGTAACTTGTATGAAATGACAAGTGAGCGAATCGCATCGTCACTTGCACGTCCCCCAGCGTTGCGAATGACATGGGCGTCGCCTTCAGCGAGTCCTGCATATTTTGCAGGGTCTAATCGGGCATCCATACAGGTCAGGATGGCAAACTGACGTCCAGGAGGCATGGGTAAGTCGCCTTTATCAAAGTTATTGGCATATTGACTGTTTGCGAGTAAGACATCGTTGAGTACCGTTGACATATATATCCTCTTGGCGTGTGGTTAAGCTTTTCCGAAAATCAGCGTGAAGTTATTAGCTGGCATATTGATTTGTTCTTTTAATTCCAGTCCATGTTTCGCAGCGGATGCTTGTAAATCAGCGACATCTTTTAAGCCCCACTCAGAGACCCCGGCAGAACTTAACGTGTTATGAAATTCCTGGTTTGATTCGGTTGAAAATTGGCCATCGACCTGAAATGGTCCGTAAATTAACAAAATTCCGTTATCCCCTAGCAAATGTTCAGCGCATTCCATCATGCCATCGGCAATGGAAAGCGGAGCAACCTGAAAGATATTAATACAGAAAATAGCCGAAAATGAACCTGGTAAACCTGCATTTGACCAGGAGTTTGAGTCGGTTAAATCCAACTGAACCGGATCGGAGATATTGCTATTATCCAAATTGCTGGTCAGTTTTTTGATATTACCAAACACATTGATATCTTTGTCTGATGGAAGAAAATTTAAATGATCAAAGTGTGGGGCAAAGAAATTGATGTGCATGCCGCTTCCGCTAGCCATCTCTAGTACTTGGCCTGTATCACGTGGTAGTTTTTTCTTGAGTACTTCTAAGATAGGGTCACGATTGCGATGTCCTGCCCAGGCGACATATTCGCTTAACGGGTGGGGGTCTAATGGTGGTTTATCATTGCTCATATTCTATTCTCATTTTAGTAATTGGTTGAAAATCAGCGTCAGGCAAATGAAGAGAGGGCGTTTCGGAGAATAATCTGCACGATTCGTCAATATTTTTTCACGGCCTACATTATCAATAAGCATGTTCCATGCCATGTATTTATTCAACTTTAAATGAAAAATAAACAATCAGTTGTATTTTATGGATTGCTTGATACGTGAAGTTATGGTTCAATCAATGAAAATTAACTTCAACTTTTTGTTATGAACAATACTTCTCTTTCCGATTTAACACCTGTGTTTTTTTTGCAAACCTTCATCCTTGAAATAATGCATGCTAGTGAGCAATTAGATCAGGGCCAAAGTCAGCAATTAATTGAACATATTGCTCGCACGGCAGGTTGCTTTTTTGAGGAAGTTTACCGATCCAATCGTGAAAACAAAGATGAAGCGCTGACGATAGAAAGCTATATTGAATTGATTTTAGGGCTTAAAAATAACATTGGTGGTAACTTTTCATTATCTTCAAGCAATCAGGACAGTATTGCTGTTTGTAACAGCCGCTGTCCATTCGGTGAAAAAGTCGTTAATTTCCCTGAGTTATGCGGCATGACATCCAGTGTGTTTGGAGGAATTGCAGCGCGCAACTTTGGTTATGCAAAAGTTGAAATTGCTAAAAGTATTGCTCGCCATGATGGTTGTTGTGAAGTTTATATTCACCTTAATCCAGAAACCGCTATTAGCAGACAGGGAATAGAGTATCGGGATAACTGGAAAAATAATAAAGACAAGCAGGATTTTGATGCACTGCATTCGCGGATAGAAGAAAGTATGTTGAAAATCTGGCGCAAGCAAAGCAAGAAGCCAATCAAAAAATATCAGCCACCCGTGATTATTGCCAACTCTATAGCGATGCAACAAGTATTGCAGTCGATAGAAGTGATAGCACCGACTTCTGCAACCATATTAATTCAGGGACAAACCGGGGTTGGAAAGGAATTGGTCGCGCGCGCCATACATGCGATGAGTGAACGATGTAATCAGGCTTTTATACCGATTAATTGCGGTGCAATCCCGGAAAGCTTGCTGGAAAGCGCTTTATTTGGTCACGAGAAAGGTGCTTTTACTGGTGCGATAGAAGTGCATCAAGGGGTTTTTGAGCGTGCTGAAGATGGGACCTTATTTTTGGATGAGGTTGATTGCCTGTCACCAGCTGCCCAGACCAGGTTACTCAGAGTAGTTCAGGAAGGAGAGTTAGAAAGAGTCGGAGGAAAACAAACAATACAGGTGGATGTTCGTATTATCTCTGCAACTAATGTCAATCTGCATCATAAAGTAGAACAAGGATTGTTTCGTAATGATCTATATTACCGCATTAATGTGGTGAAATTAGAGATACCCACATTAGTCAAAAGACCGGAGGATTTACCAGCCTTAGTGCAATTAATTTTGCAACGGATGAGCAAAAAACATAACAAAACAGTGGAATCGGTAAGCCG
>JAHZIU010000077.1 GCA_022601315.1 Betaproteobacteria bacterium | reverse complement strand
TCTTGAACTTCTCGATCCATTTTGTTGACAAATGTGAGAATGGGTGTGTTGCGTGCACGGCAGACTTCCAATAACCGCAATGTTTGTGCTTCGACACCATTGGCGGCATCAATGACCATAAGTGCAGCGTCTACCGCTGTTAATACGCGATAGGTATCTTCAGAGAAATCCTGGTGGCCTGGTGTGTCAAGCAAATTGATGACACAGTCACGATATTCCATTTGCATCACTGAGCTGGCGACAGAAATGCCACGTTGTTTTTCAATTTCCATCCAATCCGAGGTGGCATGACGGCTGGCCTTACGCGCTTTCACGCTACCTGCAATGTGGATCGCGCCTGCGTACATGAGTAATTTTTCGGTTAGTGTAGTTTTACCGGCATCCGGGTGCGAGATAATTGCAAAGGTGCGGCGGCGTGCGACTTCTTTATTAATGCTCATGATCTGAAGAACTGTGCTCCTGTGAATATAAATAACAATGTGTTGTATGTGTGTCACTGAATACGCTGGTTTGCGGGTATGATTCACGACAAATTGACATAACATGTGGACAACGTGGATGAAAATGACAACCGGTTGGGGGGGAGGCCGGTGAAGGCAAGTCACCTTCTAAATGAATAATTTTATGTTTCTCATCCTGTTTTATGTGTGGCACTGCTGATAGCAACGCCTGTGTGTAGGGGTGCTTGGGGTTGCTGATGACCTCGTCAATATGGCCCCGCTCAACAATTCTGCCCAGATACATGACGGCAATATCATCGGCCAGATATTCTACTACTGCTATATTGTGGGTAATAAATAAAAAGGCAAGCCCCAGATTGTTTTGTAGTGATTTCAGTAAATTTAAAATTTGTGCTTGAACCGATACATCTAGCGCACTGGTTGGTTCATCGCAAATCAACAGTTTGGGATTCACCGCCAAAGCGCGGGCGATGGCAATGCGTTGGCGTTGACCACCTGAGAATTCATGCGGATAGCGCCATTTAGTTTCTACCGGCAAGCCGACCCGCTGTAACAAAGCATCGATTTCTTTTTCTCTGGGAAATGCGGATGATTTTTTATCGGTATCCACTTGAAGATTGGCGGCAACATTCAAAGCATCCATACCTTCTGCAAGAATTTCTATGATACGCATTCTTGGATTAAGAGACGAGTAGGGATCTTGAAATACAAACTGGAATTCTGAGCGCATTTGACGCAATTCCTGACGTTTTAATCCGACAAGCTCCTGGTTTTTATACCGGACACTGCCGTCTGTCGGATTAATGAGTTGCAGAATGCTTTTGCCGACCGTTGTTTTGCCACAACCCGATTCGCCAACTAATGCTAATGTTTTGCCAGGATTAATCTTCAGCGATAAGCCATCCACTGCTTTTACATGTCCAACAATACTTTTAAAAAACCCCTTGCGTATAGGAAAATGGACTTGCAGATTGCTCACTTCCAACAATGCTGTGCTTGTTATTGGTATATTGGGATCAGTAGCAATTGTTTCAGGTTCCTCGCTTGACTTGGTAGGATGATTGTTCGTTCTGAACGTCATGTCTTTATTGAAAAGATGGCATCTGACCTGATGATTTTGAGTAACGCTTTCCCATTGTGGCTTCATATTATGGCATTGCTCAATGGCATGTTGGCATCGATCAGCGAAGCGGCAGCCAGTGAACTCCTGTGTCAGTATTGGGACATTGCCGCTAATAACAGCCAGTTTTTGATTGCGCTTTTGTTTTTCGGGGAGGGATGCGAACAATTGTAATGAATAGGGATGGGCTGGATTTGCAAAAAAATCTTCCCGTGTTGCCAATTCAACGATTTCCCCTGCATACATGACCGCTATGCGTTGTGCCATTTCTGACACGACACCCAGGTCATGTGTGATGAGTAAAATGGCCATGTGGTTACGTTGTTGGATTTGCCGCATGAGTTTTAATACCTGGGCCTGAATGGTCACGTCGAGTGCTGTGGTTGGTTCATCTGCAATCAGCAGCTCCGGTTCGCCAGCCAAAGCCATGGCAATCATGGCGCGTTGTTTCATGCCGCCTGAGAACTGAAATGAATATTCATGCATGCGGCGTGCTGCATCTGGGATGCCAACCTGATCTAATAATTCTAAAATCCTAGCCTGTGTGGTTTTTGGGGGGAGGTTAAAATGTCGTTGCAGCACTTCATTAATTTGTTCTGCAATGGTCAATACGGGATTTAGACTCAACATCGGCTCTTGAAAAATCATGCTGATTTGTTTGCCACGAATTGTGCGCATTTCAGATTCGGGTAACTGAAGAATATCGCGTCCATTAATTCGTATTCTGCCTGCTATAATTTCACCGACATCAGGCAGTAATCGCATAATGGATAGCGCAGTCATAGATTTACCGCAGCCAGACTCCCCCAGTAATGCAAATGTTTCGCCCTTGGAAATCGTTAGATTCAACCCATCTATTGCACGCACAGATTTTTTGTCCGAATATAATATGGTTTCTAGACTGTCAATTTCCAATAGTTCGTTCATGTGTCGCGTGTTGGTTTGTTTTTTGAAGATGATTCAGAATTGTTTGGTTTGTTTGATACCGTGGTTTTTCTTGTTGCCCGTTGACGAAGAATTTTATTTTTTTGTGACAGTGTGTTGATGCGTGGATCGAGTGCATTTTGCACTGCATTTGCAAACAGATTAGCGCTCAATACCAGTGTAAGCATGAAACCGAATGCCGCCGCTAAAGCCCACCAGACCATCGGTTCGCGTGCCATCTCCAGGCGTGCGGCATTTATCATGGTGCCAAAACTGATCATGGAAGGGTCAACGCCGACACCAATATAAGACAACACGGCTTCGGCCAGAACCAGCCCACTAAAATCCATAACAGTAGCGATCAACACAATATGCATGACATTTGGCAGGATGTGGCGAGTGATAATGCGCCAATGTGATACACCAAATGCATGCGCAGCTTGAATGTATTCCATCTCACGTAACTTTAGGGTTTCACCACGTAGCAAACGGCATAGACCGGTCCAACTGGTAATACCCAAGATGATGCAGAGAAACAACAGACGTAAATCAGCGCGTGCGGCAATGGTTTCAAATAATTCCGGGTGCATTTCAATATACACCTGCATCATGAGTACTGCTGCTGCGATGAGTAAGACGCTGGGGATTGAATTGAGTGTGGTATAGGTATATTGAATGATGTCATCCACCCATCCACGAAAATACCCGGCTGTAATGCCTAAAAGTAATGCAAATGGCAGCATAATTAAGGTCGTCAAGGTGCCAATCACTAATGCGATTCGTATACTTTTAAGCGATTGATACAGGACATCCTGGCCAACTTTATCAGTGCCCAATACATGATAATGCGTGGCAAGCATGCTAGTTGCGCCAATCAGTGTCAGTGCGATTGCGAGTGTTATGAGTATGGCATACCAGGGAATTTCAGTAGTGCGCCGCCAGATGGCTGTAAAGCATTGTGAAAAATTTTGGTTAGTACGGTGTGCTAATGTTAAACAGAAGAAGATAACCAGTATGCCCCATACAAATAAGCCATAACCGATGCCTACAGCCGTGCGCCATTGAATGTCTGGCAGGCGATCTGTTTCCGGTTGTTGTAAATGTGCGCCACCAAATTCAAGACGAGCGAAGGCACGGATCTGTGAGCCATCAGGAAGATCGATGGTTTCTTTAGAGTACAGGTGTGTTGCCAGCGGCGCAGAATAAGTTTTCTCAACATTTGTACGGAGTGGTGTTATTAGAACGTCAAGCAAACTTAAAACTTCAACACTATAGACTGCTTCGCCAAAATTATTCTTATGATCAAGTGCAGGCCTGAAATGTACGGTATCTAATAAGCCTATTGTGATAAAAATAAGTAAAACAGTTAATGCAGACATCCCACTTGCGCTGTGTGCCACACGTCGCCAGGGTGCCAGCAAATGTTCGTTTTTACTTGCATACCAGGCAAAGCACAGCACAATGATCACTAATAAAAAAATTAGTGCGTCGGTCCAAAGGATAACGGGATCGAAGGGCATGGTTGGGTTTATTCAGAATAAGTGTTGACTTTAACAGAAGTGTTGTTTGGTACGGTTGTTTATATCATAAAGAGAGTAAGTGTAATTCAGAAAATATAAAATTTAGGTGAAAAGAAAATACTCTTGAATTTGGCCCAAGGTCAGAAAGATTCTTTTCAGATTTCGTTTGACGTAAATTAATTGAGGATTTTGCTAAGTTTGTTATTTTTGCTGTCGTCATTACCCAGTACGGCGTAGTAGATTCAGAGATTATAGGGTGTTGTTTAATCTGCTATGTCTAACTGAGAATCAAATCTTATGCTGTTTCTTGTCAAAAGAAATTTTAATTTTTTGTAAATTTGCTTTTCAACTGTTTGATAGGTTGTGGAGCGGATATATACGAACTGGAGAAAATTTATGAAGAAGTTTTTTGTGTCAGCAATCTTTTCATTACCGTTATTTTTCTTGAGCACGCATTCATCCTTTGCGGAATCTGTAGCTGTTGAAGGAGATTTAATTTTTGTTGCTGATAAGGGGCTTGTTGTAAGAAATCTTTCTGATGGCACGGTAAATCAGTGTCTTGTCAGCCCTTTTCTGGATCCGTTAGGAGTAGATGTAACTGATCTGTTGGCCACTGCGACAGATGTACTAATTGAAGATGGTTTTGCGGTTGTTACGGTTGAGACAACAACTGAGCTTGGTACGTTTGATGATGTTGTTGTTGTTGATGCCGCTAATTGTTTTGTACCTGATGATGTTGTTGATGTAACACAGTGTATTTCAACAGTTGATTTGGATGAAGGTGTGTTGATTATTCCTTGTGTGGAAGTAGACGGTAAAGTGGTAACCGTTCATATGGAGCAACGTGGTAATTCATCAAACTGGGAAGTTTCTTTCTTAGGCGCAAATATCAATTTTGATGGTCATGACGATGAAGAAGATCATGACGACGATAATGGTGACGATGGTGACCTTTAAGTTAGACTCGTTGTAAAGTTTAAAATGATTTAAGAAAAATGCCAATTGATTTTTGAATTAATCAATCGGCATTTTTTTATCGTGACGAGCCTGTAAAATAACTGACTTGTCGCCATGCTTGATAAGCAGAGACTTTTGCACGGCAAGCAGCATACTGGCTCGGATGAAACGTTATAGTATTGTTTCTAATCAATGAATTGAATCCTACATTATGAGCTTTCCAGATTTATCAGATCGACCACTTGATTGTCTGGAAGCCCATTGAAAAGATAATTATTCAGCATTATGCGCCTGTATCCGATGCTACTGGTTGTCCAGCCTACCCAGGGTTGCTCTTGTATAAAATGCTGTTAGTTGGTATCTGGTATGGTGGTTCAGCGATGAAGCGGTCGAAGATATGGCTAATGCCAATTTATATGTTATGCGTTTTCGGGGATTGTCTCTGGAACACGATGTTCCCGATCATTCAGTGCTATCTCGTTTCAGAACACGCTTAACTACTGATACCCGTTGGGTAAAACCTGGCATATTCTGCAGGCTATGGCATATAACCTGAAAAGATTACCTAAATTGTTTGTGCAAAATTTAGCAATACAAGATATATGCACCTTTTTGTTGTATTTCTTGCAACGGATCATTTAGTTCTGGTGTATTCAGATTAAAAACACTACTATCTGTCACGCGGTGAATTCCTTATTTTATTGGTCGATCTACCTAAGTCTTTACCAACGGGTTACATCGCTTCCTTTTCTTGGCATACGCCAGATTTGATCATGGCTCCCAATAAAAGGACAAAAACCAAAAACCAAAAACCAAAAACCAAAAACCAAAAACCAAAAACCAAAAACCAAAAACCAAAAACCAGTACCTTAAAAGGGCATAGGGGATGTCATGAATTCCATTGAATATAAACGTGAAATTAATTTCAATATAGGAACTGTTTCAATTAATGTTGTAGAGAATGATGGCAATTTGGATTTTACTGTTTCAAGCTTAGACGGTGATGATCTTAGAGGGTTGTTTTTCGATTTCAATAATACCAGTCTGTTAAGTTCGCTGGTTTTAACAGGTGTAAACATCAATAATAGTGATATCGAAGATGAGGGGGTTATCAACTTAAAACAGGGTGTCAACCTGCAGGGAACGGGACTTTTGTTTGATATTGGCATCGCTTTTGGAACCGCTGGATCCGGTACAGATATCATTCAACAAACAGAATTCACACTCTCTTCTACGGCTAATGTGCTTACCCTTGATGACATTGCCAATGTGGAATTTGGTGTACGCACAACCAGTGAAGGAGATAAACTCACTGCCATAGCACCCGCTGCGCCGGACGCAAAATCCGATGCATATGATATTTTTGAAGACGGGCAGCCCGGCCTCACCTCGCCCTCGCATACCTCCTTAGCAACAAAGTTCGAAGTTCTTGCTAATGACACCGATGCAGATGGAGACATCCTGACGATTATTGATGTTCGTGGCGCACTACATGGTACCGTTACTATTGTTGATGGCGATGATGCTGACAGTTTGCCTGGCGATGCAGTCGAATACACACCAGACACAGACTATAGCGGGGCAGACTCCTTTGAATATTTAACTTGCAATTCCCCGTGGTCTTGCCACGGGGAGCATTCTAGTTTGTGTTTTTGAAGTCAGCGTAGCGCGCCGTTTTTGGTTTTCTGCGCCGTAATACCCCGCTGTCTTGCGGCGGGGATAGGCGCAGGGCGTGCGGA
>JAHZIU010000076.1 GCA_022601315.1 Betaproteobacteria bacterium | reverse complement strand
GTAATAAAAAGGGGTGTCTTAATCAACCTAGTGCATCGGCTACATAAAATCCTCAGCTGGATAATCATGTTGCATCAAGCGATCAAAGTTTAATCCGACAAATTGCTAATTGCAATATTTGTGCCGGAAATATTATTTTATTTAAAATCACTTGGTTGCATTATTAATCAATAAGACACATGAAGTTGAATTGTTGCTAATTATAGTTAAAATCAAACAGAATTTACTAACACCATGTTTTGTCTATTTTTTTAATGTACCCAATGAGAGACAACAGGCTTGAATACTGCGCCGGTAGAATAAATTTCAGTACTGAGTGCAATATTCAGACCAGACCTTCTCCTGGATATCAGGACAGATGTTCGATAGAATCATGATTATAAAAAGCCAGTACATCTGCTACTTGAATAGATAATAATTTTTAAAATCAGCCAAACACATTCAAATATGAAGACCAAGCCATCACACATTACTTCTGCATCATCCAAATTGACCTACATGTTGGCCTTGCTCTTGATTTATTGCACTTCGCCTTACGCTGCACAACAACTGGATATCCGTTCTTACGAGGCATCTGACGAATGCAACATGGCTGTTAAACAAATCAGAGTCACGGTTAATGGCGTGAGTTTCGGCGGAATACTCACCGTTGGGCTTTATGATGATCCAAATCATTTCTTATTTAAGCAAGGACGTAAACAACGAATCCGCGTTCCGGCTTCTGTCGAGCAACACACCGTTTGTTTTAATCTCGATAAACATGGTACATACGCCGTTGCTGCATTTCATGACATTGATGCAAACCGAAAATTAAATAGGCGCTGGAATTTATTGCCGGATGAGCCTTTCGGCTTATCCAACAATCCACAGCAGTTTAAGGGTCTTCCAAAATTCAGTGATTCCGCTTTTACGACAGAAGGAATGGGCGCAGATATCTCCATTGATTTGGTGCAACCGTAGCATCATGTACGCAAGAGGCCTGAGTCTGCAAACATAAACCGTCCTCTTTTCAATCAGTGAAACCCTCTACTTAAGTTGACATTTTTCCTGTAGCAAGCCAGTGCGCACATTCAGGGCCCAATTTTTCCAGGGCCAATGCATCATATCTGGCACTATCCTCAGAGCTTAGTACGTCACGCCAACGACCATTGGTACCCTTATTGATAAAAGTTTTAGCGCCACCTTCCCAGACAACTCCGCCCAAAGGTGCGCTCTGCTCAGCATGGGCTTTCATATAGTCAAAGCTACAATGCTCGATAATTTGATCCCATTTATTTTCTTCGATTGTTATTTCTAGAAACCTGGCAATCTTGCGAATTTCTCCTGGCATATCAACTTTTAACGCATTGAAGTGAAGCATCATTAAATTCGGCAAATGCCGATAAGCCCACCAGGTGGCAATATTTTCCCAGAAAGACCAAAGAGGATAGCCATCCTGCTCCAACCATTTACGATAATACGCAATGATTTCATCTTGAGGTGGTTCAAATGGTTCAACATCAGGTCCACACGCTTCATTGAGCATGTCGTAAAAGGAATTCGTATGATTGGAATGATGATGGTAGTAACTCCACAGCACATCACGACCGTCACGTGCAATATAAAGATATTTTGCTTTAGGAGAATAGACTAGTGCATCCAACGGCAAATGCGTCTTAAGAAATCGACGATGTTGTTGATTTGCAATAGCTGTTAGTTTGGCCTCTTTAGGGGGCAAGCGGAAATCTAGCCAGGGTGACATTTCAGCTACATCAAGATCAGTCTCTCCGTTAAAGATCAGTTGGGAGACAATCTGCTGAATCCAGGTCGTACCCGATTTGGCATAAGTGGCAATAAAGATATCATCATCACGGAAAGGAAAATCTTCCCATATTGTTGAATCAAAGTGACTATGAACAACTTCGCGCTGTTTAACTGGCCACTGGATGGCATCTAAGTCTTTATTCATTCCCGCCTTCACTGAATCCAAAATCATAACATAACAGTCTCAAAACCACGTGGCAACAAACTAACAAAGGCAAAATCAATACGATCCAGTTGAAAAATTAAGTCCCAAACCACTTATTACCTGATTATGTTTATAGTTTTGAAGCATTTATTGTGGTAGAAAGTGCATAATCTATAAAGCGTATCTCTAGTGTATTATCTGGCAAATTATAATGACTATCGATCTGCACAAAACCACAACTTTCCAACATGCACACGGCCCAATTTATCAGCACAATATTATTTTGTGCAGCCATGAAAATGTATGGCCGATATGTTAAGTGAGAGTGATTTGGATTTGGCGATTTTGGTAGATGGTAAAGTGAGTGCTGTCACGCAATGTAATTTAGCGCAACATTTAGATAAATCTCTACAATACTTAAAGGCACTAATAATACATGACACGAATGCTTCTTAATCTAACGATCACGCTTTTTATTGGCTATTTAGCCATTGTTTTTCTGGTGTTTGCTATGCAGGCACAGTTAATTTATTTTCCGAAAACTGAGCAAGAATTGGCCGTTACACCGGAGCGGGTCGGACTGGCGTATGAATCGGTGGAAATCATCACTTCCGACGATGAAACCATACATGGTTGGTTTGTACCTGTTTCCAATGCCAAAGGCACTATGCTATTTCTTCATGGTAATGGCGGCAATATTTCGCATCGAGTGGATTATATGCCGATGTTTCAGCAACTGGGCTATAACTTGTTTATTATCGATTATCGAGGTTATGGTCAAAGCAGTGGTTCACCGTCAGAAGCGGGCACTTATCTGGACGCGCAGGCCGCCTGGCACTATCTAACCGAGGTAAGAAACATTTCCCCGTCGCAAATTGTTTTATATGGCGAATCACTCGGCGGCCCCATTGCGGCCTGGTTGGCTGCACGAGAAAAACCCGGCAAGTTGGTTCTGGCATCTACATTTACTTCAGTACCTGATTTAGCCGAAACCATCTACCCCTATTTGCCCGTGCGCTTGATGGCTCGCTTTAACTACAATACGCTTGAATCTTTGGCTTCTATTACTGTACCAGTATTGGTTGCGCACAGCCCGCAAGATGAAATCGTGCCATTCGAGCACGGTCAACGCTTATTTGAAGCCGCATCTGAGCCCAAACAGTTTTTGACTCTCGAAGGTGGACACAATACCGGTTTTATTTTTACACGAGAAGAATGGATT
>JAHZIU010000008.1 GCA_022601315.1 Betaproteobacteria bacterium | reverse complement strand
TTTTCTTTAGTCTGACCCGAGAAGCTTGGATCAACCATCTGGAGTGCCAAGACAAAACGAAGCTTGCCCCAAACATCCTCTGCCGTCAGTTTTACGTTGCGCTGCATCAGTCCATGCTGTTCTGCGAAGGTACGCACGCTATTGAATACCACGTCACGCAAGCCAGCTTCGTGTGTTCCGCCGCCTAGTGTGGGAATCAGGTTGACGTAGGACTCTCCGCCACCTGAGCCTACAACCCATGCCAGCGCCCATTGTACACCTTCATCATCACAGAATGCTTCGTTTGCAGTCAGATATTTTTTGCCGCAGAAGGGCGGTGCGATCAGTTCATCCTCAGCAATCATTTGGTCAAGATATTGCGCGATTCCCCCATGAAAAAACCATTCTTTAATATCGAAGCCTGAGGTGGTTTCAATATTAAGCAGCACTTTAACGCCAGGCAGCAGCATTGCTTTGGCGCGTAACAAGTGTTCCAGTTCTCCACGATGGAGTGCTGGAGAGTCAAAATATTTTGCATTAGGCCAAATGCGTAACATAGTGCCGGTGTTACGTGCGCCACAATCGCCAATCACCGTTAAAGGTTCAACGACTTCACCTTCGGCAAAAACGATGCGGTGCTTTTTGCCGTCACGTTTGACTTCAACTTCCAGTCGGGTGGAAAGCGCATTCGTCACTGAAACGCCAACACCGTGCAAGCCGCCCGTGAATTTGTAGCTGCTATCTGTCTCACCTTTGGCAAACTTCCCGCCGGAATGAATAACTTGAAATACGACTTGTACGGTTGGGACTTTTTCTTCCAAATGCAGACCAACCGGAATGCCGCGACCGTCATCTGTCACAGTGACGGATCCGTCCCGGTAAAGAGTAACCTCAATATTTTTAGCATGTCCTGCCATGGCCTCGTCGACAGCATTGTCGATGGCTTCTACGACCATGTGCGTAGGGTCCGTGGTACGGGTGTACATACCTGGTCGTAATTGGATAGGTTCCAGCTTACGCAGGACTTTGATTGACGATTCGTCGTACGTTTGTTTTGCCATAGTAATTAAGTTGATGGGCTACTAAATACTTTTTTACAAAAATTCACAAATTTGAAATGTCTACAATAGAACTTATAGTTCGTTATTTCATATAAGGGTTTCGTGGTTGAATTGAATCTGAGTGAGAGTAAGGTCGAATCAATAGAATTGTTGTTCTAGCTTACCTGAGAATACTAACCGAATGACGGTTTCAATAAGATTATTATTGCTAATCTTTGCATGCTGCTTAATGTAATTATAAAGCACTTCAATAAATTCAAAGATAACCTTTTTGAGTTTTTTTGTTTTCAATGGATCGTATCGAGTTTCTGATGCCGTTTTTGTATAGGGCATAACATAATAATTGATTGGAAATCATAATGAAGAAACAACTTTGATCAATTTTTTTGTTGAATAATTTTCGCATATACGTGCTATTTAGTGCCTAACTCATTAAATTAGAAGAACTTCGATGTGTGTAACATATGCTTGCAAGAGGTTTTGAAGGGAAATTAGTAAATTGGTAGATGGTTGTGAAGCTGGGAATCTTGTATATCGAGACAAGCCCATAGGGTGTAATACCTCTAGGCAGAACAGGCGACCATGTGGTCGAATTGGGTCTTGATGTTCTAGAAGTGATTGCTGATTGTGGGATATTAAATTAATGGATATTCATTCCATATTTTTAATAAATCTGGGGCTTGTATTATGAAATATAATTCTTTTGCAAAAATTTTTAGCATTCTTTTCATTTTGACAACAGTTATTTGCGCTATAGGAGCGCCTATTTTATATAACCAAGTCCGAGATGTTGTTTTTAAACTTAACTTGGAAAAGAATCAGGAACAAGCAGAACGCCTTGCGACACTCGCTTCAATTGACTTAGAAAAAGGAGAATTTCCTGATACAGTTTTGAGTAAAATTCAAAATATGCTAGAGAGCACTCCTCAGAGTGCCGAGCATTTTGCTTGTATTATTAAAGACAAGAACAAAGTAATTGCCCACCCAAAACCTTCCGACATTAACAAAGATGTAACAGGCTGGACGATAGCAAATGAAATAGAGGTAAAAACATTTACCCAGTCAGCTGGAGAAGGCGTGCCTTTTGGCGGAATTCAGACAAGACTTGATGGTTCTCAAGACGTTAATTATCAGGTTCCAATTAGTACTCAGCCTTGGTCTGTTTCTGTTCATACGAAACTTGATCTTGTAGATCAACAAGCGTCCTTCATACTGGGCCGAATAGCATGGGTTGTATTTCCTGGGTTAATCCTCATGATAATCATAAGCTCTTTTTTCTTAACAAGAAAAGAGGAGCGTGTTGACGGTTAAATCTAGACAATACTTGCTTAGAATACTAAGTCGTGCCCTGTCCTATTTACAATGGTAAATATTGAATGGATTCTTTAGAAAAAAAGATTGCCTTTAGTTTTGGAACAGTAAGCATTGCATTTTTGGTGATGACTATTGTTACATTGATTCAAGTGAATAATGTGATGGAATCATCCAGGCGGATCCAGAATATTCTTGAGCCTTCTTTAGAAACTAATCTTAGGTTGATGATTGCAATTAATACGTCTCATGCCAGCCTACAAAGTTGGTTACTGTTTAGAGATGAGAAATTCATTCGTCAAAAACAAGCCATTTGGTCAGTCATTGAAGAAAGATATAGTCAACTCATAAACTATTC